>JAQTNZ010000027.1 GCA_028713595.1 Methylovulum sp.
AGAAGTATTATAAAATATCGAGTTATACTTTTATCCGCCGATAAAGCCTTTATCGGGCGGATAATCATTTCAGCAAGCATTTATAAATACAACGGAGTTAGTTCATGCGCATTATCCTGTTAGGGAGCCCCGGTTCGGGGAAAGGGACCCAAGCCCAGTTTATTACCGAAAAGTACGGTATACCGCAAATTTCAACGGGAGATATGCTCAGGGCGGCGGTACGCGCAGGAACCCCATTAGGCCTGGCCGCAAAAAAAGTCATGGATGCCGGCGGCCTGGTGTCCGATGACATCATTTTAGGGTTGATTAAGGAAAGGATCGCCCAAGACGATTGCGCCAAGGGTTTTTTATTGGACGGTTTCCCGCGCACCATCGCCCAAGCGGAAGGTTTGGAGGCGATGGGGGTCACGATTGACACGGTGATTGAAATCGTGGTCGAAGACGAGGAGATCGTCAAGCGTATCGCCGGACGGCGGGTGCATTTGCCATCAGGCCGCACGTATCATGTCGAATTTAACCCGCCTAAAGTGGAGGGTATTGACGATGTGGCCCAAGAAGCCCTAATCCAACGCGATGACGACAAAGAAGAGACCGTGCGCAAACGCTTGGCGGTTTATCATGAGCTGACCCAGCCCTTAGTCAGTTATTATTCGGCTGCGGGTAAAGGTGTTAGCTTCAGTTCGATTACCGGCGTGGGTACGGTTGATGAAATCACCCAAAAAGTCTTCGCCATTTTGGCTTAAGGGTCGGATTTAGGGAATTGGCATCATTAATTTAGCCGCTTGCGGCACTTGCATTTAGGACAGTTATGCCGGGTAAAACACTGTATGATAAGTTATGGGCCGATCATGTCGTCTATACTGAAGACGATGGTTCGGCGTTGATTTATATTGACCGCCATTTATTGCATGAGGTGACTTCGCCGCAAGCCTTTGAAGGCCTGCGTCTAGCGGGACGTAAACCGTGGCGGACGGACAGGAATTTGGCGGTGGCCGACCATAACGTGCCGACCACTGACCGTCATCAAGGGATTGCCGACCCGATTTCGCGCCTGCAAGTGGAAACGCTGGACAGCAATTGTGCAGAATTTGGCATCACCGAATTTGCTATGGATGATACCCGTCAGGGGATAGTCCATGTGATCGGCCCCGAACAAGGGGCCACCTTGCCGGGCATGACCGTGGTCTGTGGCGACTCCCATACCTCCACGCACGGTGCCTTTGGGGCTTTGGCGTTTGGCATAGGCACGTCCGAAGTCGAGCATGTGTTGGCGACCCAGTGTCTGGTGCAGAAAAAAGCCAAAAACTTTTTGGTTAAGGTCAACGGCCAGGTCGGGGCAGGGGTGACGGCAAAGGATATTGTCCTGGCGATCATCGGCGTTATCGGCACTGCTGGCGGCAATGGCTATACCATTGAGTTTGCTGGCGAGGCGATCCGCGCCTTGTCTATGGAAGGGCGGATGACCCTCTGCAATATGGCGATAGAAGCGGGCGCACGGGCCGGTTTGGTGGCGGTTGACGATGCCACCATCGATTATTGCCGTGATCGGCCTTACGCCCCTAAAGGCGGGGATTGGTTCATGGCGGAACGCTTATGGCGCGGACTGCATTCGGATGCCGATGCCGTGTTTGATAAGGTAGTCGAACTGGAGGCCAGCGCCATTTTGCCCCAAGTCACATGGGGGACATCACCGGAACTGGTGGTGGCAGTCAACGGCCACATACCTGATCCGGCCTTGGAAACCGATGCCGTCAAACAACAAAGCATGGTGCGGGCCTTGGACTACATGGGGCTGGTGGCCGGACAAGCGATTACGGATATTGCCGTTGACAAAGTTTTTATCGGTTCTTGCACCAATTCGCGTATAGAAGATTTGCGGGCGGCGGCGGCGGTTGCCAAGGGTAAGGCTAAGGCGGCTAGCGTCAAGTTGGCCATGGTGGTGCCAGGCTCCGGTCTGGTCAAGCGTCAGGCGGAAGCGGAAGGTTTGGACCAGGTTTTTCTGGCCGCCGGTTTTGAATGGCGCGAGCCGGGTTGCTCGATGTGTTTGGCGATGAATGCCGACCGTTTGGAGGAGGGCGAGCGCTGTGCCTCGACTTCCAACCGCAATTTTGAAGGCCGTCAGGGCTATGGCGGGCGCACACATTTGGTAAGTCCGGCAATGGCGGCCGCTGCGGCCATTGCCGGGCATTTTGTCGATGTCAGGCAACTGTCGGGCGTATAACTAGAGGGCAAGCTTATGAAAACAAAAACACTTTTACTGCTTATTGCGGCAAGCTTGCTGCTGTCGGCCTGCAATACCCTGCACGGTATCGGCAAAGATATTGAAAAAGTAGGCGAGGCGATTAGCCGATCCTAGGTTCTTGTTTTTAAATAGCCCCCCATCAATGTAATTTCCAATCACTAACATTATGCAAGCATTTACTTTATTGGATGGCCTCGTTGCGCCGCTGGACCGCGCCAACGTCGATACCGACGCCATCATCCCCAAGCAGTTCCTCAAGTCGATACGCCGTGCCGGTTTTGGCCCTTATTTGTTCGATGAGTGGCGTTATCTGGATCATGGTGAGCCGGAAATGGATTGTACGCACCGGCCATTGAACGCAGATTTTGTCCTGAACAAACCCCAGTATCAGGGGGCGCAAATTTTGTTGGCGCGGGAAAATTTTGGTTGCGGCTCTTCGCGTGAACATGCCCCATGGGCTTTGGAAGATTTTGGTTTTAGGGCCATCATTGCACCCAGTTTTGCCGATATTTTTTATAACAATTGCTTTAAAAACGGCTTGTTACCAATAGCTTTGCCAGTAGCCACTGTGGCCGCGCTGTTTCAGGAAGCGGCGGACGGTTACCGTTTGCTGATTGATCTGGACGCGCAGCAAATCACCACGCCTAGCGGCCAAAGCATTGCTTTTGAAATTGATGGCAACCGTAAATACCGGCTTTTGAATGGCTTGGACGATATTGGCCTGTCATTGCAGCACGCCGAGGCGATTGCCGCTTATGAAACCGCCCGCGCCCAAAGGGCCCCCTGGCTGTTCTAAGCCGTTAAGGTAGGAAGCTAGAAACTTATGTTAAAAATAATGGATGAAAGAAGGTTGACAACATCATGACAAAAAAAATTGCAGTTTTGCCAGGCGATGGCATAGGGACAGAAATCGTTGCCGAAGCGATTAAGGTGCTGGAGTATTTGAACGCCGACATGGATTTGGGTTTGGTTTTTGAATATGGCCTGATTGGCGGGGCGGCTTATGATGCCTATGGCACGCCGTTTCCTGACCAGACCTTGGCGTTGGCAAAACAGGCCGACGCTATTTTGTTGGGGGCAGTGGGCGGTTATAAATGGGAATCCTTGGACATTTCCGTGCGCCCTGAAAAAGGCTTGTTGGGCTTGCGTTCGCATTTGCAACTGTTCGCCAACTTACGTCCGGCGATCTTGTACCCGCAACTGGTCGCCGCATCCACGCTCAAACCTGAGATAGTCGCCGGCCTTGACATCATGATTATCCGGGAGTTGACTGGCGGCATTTATTTTGGCCAGCCACGCGGGGTCAGGTTGCTGGATAACGGCGAAAAACAAGGTTACAACACTTTGGTGTACAGTGAATCGGAAATTCGCCGCATTGCCCATGTCGCCTTCCAGACCGCGCAAAAAAGAAACCGTCGCCTGTGTTCGGTGGATAAGGCCAATGTCTTGGAATGCACCGAATTATGGCGGCAGGTGGTGACGGAAACGGGCAAGCAGTATCCAGATGTGGAACTGAGCCATCTCTATGTCGATAATGCCGCCATGCAGCTGGTGCGGGCACCCAAACAATTTGATGTGCTGGTGACTTCCAATATGTTCGGCGATATTCTCTCAGATATTGCCGCCATGCTGACAGGTTCCATCGGCATGTTGCCATCGGCTTCGTTGGATGCCAATGGTAAGGGCATGTATGAGCCGATCCACGGCTCCGCACCGGATATTGCCGGCAAGGGCATCGCCAACCCTTTGGCGACAATCCTGTCGGTGGCGATGATGTTACGCTATACGTTCAACCGTGGCGATGCCGCCGAGCGGATCGGACAGGCGGTCAACGCCGCTTTGGATGCCAATGTCCGTACCGCCGACATTTATTCGGCAGGTATGCAAAAAGTCAGCACTTCAGCGATGGGTGATGCGGTAATTTCTGCTTTAAAAGAGGGTGTCTGATGACCAAGCTGTATAATGTTGCCGTAGTCGGTGCGACCGGTGCGGTCGGCGAAGCCATGTTGGCTATTTTGGAAGAGCGTAATTTTCCGGTCGGTGAGGTGTATGCGCTGGCCAGCAGCCAGTCGGTCGGCAAGCGTATCCCGTTTAAGGGCGGTTCGTTGGCTGTGCAAGATTTGGCGACCTTTGATTTTTCTAAGGCGCAGATCGGCCTGTTTTCCCCCGGCGCTTCGGTGTCGGCCGAATATGCGCCCAAAGCGGCGGAGGCCGGTTGTATTGTCATAGATAATACCTCACAGTTCCGCTATGATGATGACATCCCGCTGGTTGTGCCTGAGGTGAACCCGGAAAAAATCGCCGATTACAAAAATCGCGGGATTATCGCCAATCCCAATTGCTCAACTATCCAGATGTTGGTGGCGTTAAAGCCGATTTATGATGCCGTGGGTATTGAGCGCATCAATGTCTGCACTTATCAGGCGGTGTCCGGCACGGGCAAGGACGCAATTGAGGAATTGGCCAAGCAAACCTTGGCCTTGCTGAATATGCAGCCGATTAGTAGCCGGGTCTACCCCAAGCAAATCGCCTTTAATGTCCTGCCGCAGATTGACGTGTTCCTTGACAATGGTTACACCAAAGAAGAGATGAAAATGGTCTGGGAAACCCAAAAAATACTTGGCGACGGGCGCATTAAAGTCAATGCGACGGCGGTGCGGGTGCCAGTGTTTTATGGGCATTCCGAGGCCGTGCATATCGAAACGCGTGATAAAATTGATGCCGCCACGGCACGGGCGTTGCTGCTGAAGGCTCCTGGCGTGACGGTTATTGACGAGCGTAAAGACGGCGGTTATCCGACCGCCGTGACCGATTCATCGGGCAACGACAATGTCTTTGTCGGGCGTATCAGGGAAGACATATCCCATCCTAAAGGCTTGGATTTATGGGTGGTGGGCGATAATGTACGCAAGGGCGCGGCTTTAAACAGCATACAAATAGCAGAAGTGCTGGTAAAAATTCACATCTAGTCTAAGATTAGTTTAACATTTGACTGTTCATGGTAAGAGACTGTGGTAACTATTTTGAAGGAGAGCGGTGTGCGTAATTTAACTAAAACCTTAGCGGTCGTATCGTTTTTGCTGCCGGCTAGCGCCTATCCTTTGGGGATAGGCGAGATTAAATTGCACTCAGCCCTTAATCAAAACGTGGATGCTGAGATTGCGTTGGTCTTATCACCTGGGGAAAAAGCCAGTGATATTAAGGTTACTCTGGCGACACCTGATAAGTTTGATGAGACAGGGATACCTTGGAGTTACTTCTTATCTAAGCTTAAATTTCAGACCCTTTCGATGGACAACCATCAGGTGGTCATTAAGATCACGTCACATGAGGCCCTAAAAGAGCCGTTCTTGGATTTTTTGTTGCAGGTCAGTTGGCCTAAAGGTGATTTGTTCCGCGAATTTACGCTTTTGGTTGATCCGCCTGATGACTATGCCCAAACCGCTGTTCCCCTAACACAAGCGGCGGAAAGCTATGGGCGCGGGCAATACCGTCGGCAAGACTACCAGCCACCCGTGCAACGGGAGCGCAAATCCCGCCCAAGGGTCACTGCCAATGGCAGTGGCGGTGTTTATGGGCCGGTGGGGCGCAATGATACGTTGTGGAAAATCGCCGAAGGTATCGACAAAGGTGCAGGGGTTTCTTCCGAGCAGTTGATGGTCGCCTTGTATGAAGCCAACCCTGGGGCGTTTTATAAAGCCAACATGAATGCCCTGGCCCGTGGCAAGACTTTGAAAATCCCTGCCCAGGAAGACATTTTAAAGCTGTCCCAAGGCGATGCCGTGGAAGAGTTCAACCGCCAAATGCAGGCTTGGAAAAGCCCCGCTTCGGTGTCCCGTATCCCGGCCAGCGAGATAGCGGCGGATAATGCCGCCAACAAGCAGCTGACCTTAAGCGCACCTAGCCAAGACAGTGTCAGCCAAAATGCGGTTGTGCCAACGGCGGCCCAAGCGGTTGGGCAGCAAAATACGGGCGCACAAGGCGGCGCGGCGGATGCGGGGATAAGCGCGAGGATTGCGGCTTTAGAAAAGCAATTGGCCACCATGCAAGAACTGATGGCCTTAAAAGACCAGCAGCTCGCCGCCTTACAAAACCAGCCCCAAGCTACCAAGGAGCCGCCACCAGCGGCGGCCCCTGCACAAGTGACACCGCCAACGGTCACAGAACCTGTCAAACCGGCCATGGCGCAACCCGCACCGGTGCCTGGCCCCACCGAAACCAAAGTTCCGCCTGTCACACCTGCCGTAACCAAAGTTCCGCCTGCCGTATCTACGGCAACCCAGCCCGGTATCCCCGCAAACCAGCCTGGGGCGGCAGCCACCAAACCACAGCCACCAGCACCGCCTGTCAAGCCGCCAGTGCACCGTGTCACACCGCCTCCCGTCCCTGTGGAAGAAACGTCCATTTGGGAGTATTTGGGCTATGTTGCCCTAGGTCTTGGCCTGTTTGGCTTGGCTTCTTGGCTCTGGTTGCAAAAGCGTAAGTCCGCCGCCGCCAATCCCTTTGATGTGGCGGGTGTTTCAGACCGCTCAAAATCGCCCGCTTTATATGCCGAAGCGGATCAGGATAGCGGTAGCGGTGAATTTGCCGAGGATAACCTTTTCGTCAGTGATTTCAATAGCGGTGAATTTGACGTTTTTGATATGGATCAGGCGGAAATCGACCCCATTTCCGAAGCTGACGTGTATTTGGCTTATGGCCGCTATCAACAGGCGGAAGAGCTGATGCGCCATGCCATTGACGAGCAGCCTGACCGTGATGAATTTAAGCTAAAGTTGCTGGAAATTTTTTACGCCCATGAAAATAAACAGGCGTTTGAACAATACACGGGCCAATTGATTGATGAAGGCAAAATCGACAACCCTACATTTTGGGGCAAAGTCACGGAAATGGGCAGCGAAATTTGCCCTGACTCGATATTTTTCGCGGCCCAAGCAAATAATTCTGTTGAGGTGAAAAAACGTCCGGTTGCCGATGAACAGCAAGTGTTTACCGATGTGGTTGACAGCAAGTCAGATGAAATGGATTTTGACCTGGCCTCGTTTGAAGAGCTGTTTTATAGCGATGAGGAAAGTAATGCGGCCAATCCTTTGTTTGATCTTGATGCCGACATAAGCAAAACGGTTGGGGCCGTTAAGCCAGCCGAGGAAGCCCAGGCCAATAATGATGACATTGACTTTGATCTTGATGCCTTGTCATTTATCAAGCCAGAACCGCAACCTGCGGTTGCCAATGATAGCCCGGCGGCGGTCCCCTCTGCGCCCGTAGGCGTTAAGGATGGCTTAGAAAGCTTTGATTTTGACTTTTCCGAACCTGAAAAAGCCAAAACGCCTGTTGCCAAGGCGGAGCCGCCGGCAACACCTGCCAGTGATGATTTTGCCGAGCTTGATTTTGATTTCAGCTCCCTTGACATGGGTGCGAACAGTGATGATAGTGGCATCACTTTTGAAACCTTGCAACCTAGCCGTTCCCAAAACCTTGAAGAAAGTTACCGGACGCTTGATTTTTCACTGGACGATACGTTTGGGCAGGAGCCACCCAAACCGGAGCCGCCTAAGCAAGAGCCACCTAAGCCTGCATTGTTCACTGATGAATCGTTGAGCATCAACTTGGATTTTAACAAACCTTCCTTGGGCTTTAGCGAGAAACAACGTATTGAAAGTTTTGGGGTCGCCAACTTGTCCGAAATGGACGAAATGGAAACCAAGCTAGATTTGGCAATGGCTTATATTGATATGGGTGACCATGAAGCGGCCTTGGAAATTGCCATGGAAGTGCTGGAAAAAGGCACTGACGAGCAACAGATGATTGCTAAAGCCCTCATTGAAAACTATCAATAATATTATCCGCCCGCCCCCTCACTGCCATTAAGTTAAGGATTTGTGATTATAATATCAACAAGATAGGCTTAACCGTTCGCCTGTCCCCAGACCACCCTTGTGGTGGAGCCTGTCGAAGGGTGGACGGTTAAGCCGATCATGGTTCGACAAGGCTCTCCTGAGGTATCGAAGGGCTCACCACGAACGGCTTAACTTACTACGACCTTAACTCAATAGCACTTTCTATATTATTGAAATAAAAATAGTATTCCTTAACTTAATGGCAGTGGCCCGCCCCCTCCATAAAAAGCCCTTTATTGGGCTTTTTTCTTGTTAAGTTGTTTATCTGACATAATTGGCAGATACAATGGTGGGTTCTGGGGTGGGGTGGCTGCCGCACCGACGGGACACTAGGCCCAACGTTTTGTGTTTTTCGATCCCATGCCTTTTTTGTGGAAAATCTTTCGGGTATTGGTGGTTTACAGGTGCGCCGAATGGTTTTTTATGGATAAGATTTAAGGTTGGCTTTTAAACTCTGTTAGAATTTGCCTTATTCACCACCCCCCATTAAGGCCCGGTCAAATGGGGGGTGGTAACCGATTACAAATAACACTAAGCAGGTCAAGTAAAATGAACGATATTCGTCATGGTAGTAAAAGAACGCTGTTGGCCAGTGCCGTTGTTGTCGCCTTGTTATTGGTGCAGGGATGTGACAAGAAGGAAGATGGTAAGGAGCATCTACAAAAAGGCATCGACTATCTTAACAAGGGTGAATATGATAAGGCTAAGTTAGAGTTGGAGACCTCCAGCCAATCCGATAAGGACACCGCGCAAACGTATTATTATCTCGCCTTGCTGGATGAAAAAAATCAGCAGTATAAGGCGATGAAAGAAAACCTTATCAAAGCGGTTGAGTTGTCCCCCAAGCATATCGAAGCGCGGATAAAATTGGGTAATGTCCTGTTGCTGTTGGGCGAACCTGTCAGGGCCCAAGAGCAAGCGGATTATGTCCTGAAAGAAGATGGACAAAACCTGCCCGCGCAAACCTTAAAAGCCTCCGCGTTTATCAGCCAAAAAAAATCCGCCGATGCTTTGGTGATATTGGATGGCATTTTGGCTAAAAAACCCGATTATGCCGAGGCCTTGTCTTTGAAGTCACTGCTTTTCATGGAAAAAGGTGACTTTCATACGGCTCTTGACTTAATTGACCAAGCCCTTAAGGCCGATCCCAAAAATATTGCCATCCATTTGTTTAGGATCCAAATTTATGACAAGGCCAAAAACACCGATGCGATGATTGCCGCTTATCAGAACTTAATCGCCTTGTTTCCTGACAATAGGGATTTTAAGGTGATGTTGGCAAAAATTTATACCCAGACGGATAAAAGGAAAGAAGCCGAAGATTTGTTGCGGCAATTGCTTGCCCAACTGCCCAATGACATCAGGCCAAAATTGTTGTTGCTGGATTTTTTGGCGCAATTCTCCAAGGACAAAGCCCTTGAGCAGTTCCGCCAATTTATCGCCCAAGCCAAAGACCAGCCTAAGGTGCTGTTGGATCTTGCCAATTGGATGGCCGCCAGAAAAAATTATGCTGAAGCCAATGCCGTGCTTAACCGGGTCATTGCCTCAGAAAAGGATTCTAATGTCGGTTTCGCCGCCAAGACCTTGTTGGCGAAAAATGTTCTGGACAATAGGGAGTACGATACCGCCGATAAAATTATTGGCGAAATCTTGGAAGCCAAACCTGATTATGACAATGCCAAAATTTTAAGGGCGCGTTGGTTCCTTGCCAAGCAATTGCCGGATGAGGCTCTTGAAATGCTCAATAAGTTGGCGTTTTCCAAGCCCAATTCCGATGAGGTGCAGTATTTGTTGGGGCAAGCTTATTTGGTCAAGGACAATAAGGTAGAGGCTGACAAGCATTTTGCCAAGGCCTTGGAGCTTAACCCGATCAATTTTGAAGCCTTGGTCTATGTTTACGATAAGGCATTGGCAACTAACGATGTCAAATATGCCAAAGACATTTTGAAAAAGGCCCTAAAATTCAAGCCCGACAATTTGGTGTTGTTGGAAAAGCTGGGCAAAATCAACTTGGCCGAAAGCAACTGGGAAGAAGCCAAACTGATAGTCCAGCAAATCAACAATGTCGTGAATCCGCTGGCAAAAGATTTGGCGGCTTTCTTACAAGGGCAGATCTATCAAGGACAAAACGAATATCCAAAAGCCATTGCGATTTATAAGGATTTGCTGGCAAAATACCCTGAAAATAGTGATGCTTTGATTAGCCTAGGCCGTTGCTACGAAGCTCTGAAAAAACGCGGGGAAATGGTCGGTTTCCTGAACGGTTTGCTTGCCAAGAACCCGCAAAACATTTCAGCGGGCGTATTATTGGTGGAGTTGTATGGTTTGGACAAAAACTTTACCAAGGCGGCGGAACTGACGCGCAGCCTGATCGATAAAGACCCGAAAATCCCCAAACTCTATGCGCTGCTGGCGAATGTCAAATTGGCGGAGAATGATAAGCCGGCGGCCATTGCGGTTTATCAGGATGGCCTCAAGCACAATGGCGAAAGCGTCGAACTGTCCCTGTCGTTGGCTTCTTTGTATGAAAATCAAGGCCAGCATGATTTGGCTGTAAAACTTTACGAACAATTGGTGGAGAAAAACCCGCGTTTGGATGTGGCGATCAATAATTTGGCTTCTATCCTGAGTGATAACACCACTGATAAGGCACGTTTGGCGAGAGCCGCCCAACTGGCCGAAAAGTTTAAGGATTCCGAGCAAAATTATTTTAAGGACACTTATGCTTGGATATTAATTAAGCAGGACAAGGTCACGGAAGGCCTTAACCTGCTTAACCAGATAGTGGCGGCCATACCCGATGTGCCGACTTTCCGCTACCATTTGGCGGTCGCCTACCATAAAAACGGTAATGACAGCTTAGCCAGTTCCGAGCTGAAACAAGCCCTGGAGTTGGCAAAAACCAAAGGGAGCTTCCCTGACCAAAAAGCCGCTGAAGCCTTGTTGGCGGAAGTTGGCAAACCGGGGCATTAATGGCGGCATTTTTCACATCAGTTAGACAATTTAACTAGGAGACCATTTTGAAGATACTGGTAACAGGTGCGGCAGGTTTTATCGGTTCCACGCTAAGCCTGAGATTGTTGGCACGCGGCGATGAAGTGGTGGGGATAGACAACCTTAATGATTATTATGATGTCAATTTAAAGCTGGCCCGCCTGGAGCGGTTGCAGGCGCATGGCAACTTTAAGTTCATTAAGCTTGATATTGCTGACAGGCCACAAATGGAGGCGTTGTTTGCCAAGGAACAATTCCAGCGGGTCATGCACTTGGCGGCCCAAGCGGGGGTAAGATATTCGCTGACCAATCCCCATGCCTATATTGAGGCCAATATTGTTGGCTTTATGAACGTCTTGGAAGGTTGCCGACACCATCGGGTCGAACATTTGGCCTATGCCTCGTCCAGTTCGGTGTATGGCGCCAACACCAACATGCCTTTTTCCATCCACCATAACATTGACCATCCGGTCTCGCTGTATGCGGCGAGCAAAAAGGCCAATGAGCTGATGGCGCACACCTATAGCCATTTATATCGCCTGCCGACCACGGGCCTGCGGTTTTTTACCGTATACGGCCCATGGGGCAGGCCGGACATGTCTTTGTTCCTGTTCACCCGCAGCATCCTTGAAGGCCAGCCCATCGACGTGTTCAACTATGGCAACCACCGCCGTGACTTCACCTATATTGATGATATTGTCGAAGGGGTTATCCGAGTCATTGACCGGCCAGCACCAAGCAATCCAGAATGGTCTGGCGACACCCCTGATCCTGGCAGCAGCATGGCCCCTTATCGTGTGTACAATATTGGTAACAATAATCCGGTACACTTGTTGACTTTTATCGAAACACTGGAAAAATGCCTGGGCAAAACCGCGATCAAAAACTTTTTGCCTTTACAGCCGGGTGATGTACCCGACACTTATGCCGATGTTGCCGATTTGGTCAATGACCTGGACTATAAACCGGATACTTTACTGGCTGATGGGATACGCAACTTCGTTGAATGGTATAAAGATTTTTATAGGATTAGCTGATGGATACCAAGATGAACGCCCATGGTAGGAAAATTTCCGTGATAGGTTTGGGTTATGTCGGTTTGCCAGTTGCTGTTGAGTTCGGCAAAAGCCAGCAGGTGATAGGTTTTGACATCAATCCGGTGCGCATTGCCGAATTGCGCCGGGGCATTGAACGCACTCATGAAGTGCCCGCAGACGAGCTGGCCGCCACCGACATTTTGTTCACCTGCGATGCCAATGAATTGCAGAAAGCCGATTTTCACATTGTGGCCGTGCCGACACCAGTCAACCCTGCCAAGCAGCCGGACTTGTCACCTGTGCTCAGTGCCTCAAAAACTGTAGGCCAACAGCTTAAAAAGGGTGATATTGTCGTCTATGAATCCACGGTTTACCCAGGGGCGACCGAAGAGGATTGTATTCCGGTTTTGGAGCGCGAATCCGGTTTGACCTGGGGTGTTGATTTTGCCGTGGGTTACTCGCCGGAGCGCATCAATCCGGGCGATAAGGTGCACACCTTCAAGACCATCACCAAGGTGGTGTCCGGCGATAGCCCGGAAACCTTGGCGATAGTCGCCGCCGTTTATGAATCAGTGGTCACGGCAGGTGTGCATAGGGCGGCGACCATTAAAGTCGCCGAGGCCGCCAAGGTGATTGAAAACACACAAAGGGATTTGAACATTTCGCTGATGAATGAGCTGGCCTTGATTTTTAACAAAATGGGCATAGACACCAAAGACGTGCTGGCGGCGGCTTCCTCAAAATGGAATTTTTTGCCGTTTGAGCCGGGTTTGGTCGGTGGGCATTGTATCGGTGTTGACCCTTATTATTTGACCTATAAGGCTGCGACCTTAGGCTATAGCCCACAGGTGATTTTGTCG
>JAQTNZ010000028.1 GCA_028713595.1 Methylovulum sp.
GTCGAACCCACCCTGGACGCGCTCACCGCCTGCCTGGAAAACATCGACGCCAGGCCCGCCACCTTCAAGGGCAAACCCCACTCCCCCGCGCTCCGCAGGGTCTCTGAGCAGGTCAAGGAATTAACTGATATTTATTTAGCATAGGATCGTCAAAATGACACAATTTGTTATCGGAATCGGCTCACAACGGGCCGGCTCAACGCTGCTGCATCGGGTTTTGGAACAATGTTCACCCATTTATATGAACCCCGTTAAGGAGTTGCATTATTTTGACACCTTATTTAATGTCCGTAATGAATCGGTATTAAAACATTTTTCGGTCAATCAATTGAACCGTGAAATTGAAAGGATCGTTAAGGCGGAAGATTATGCATTCATCAACAAACGCTTTAAGAATGCCTTGCGGACCAATTTTTTGCTGGCGACCAAACCTGTGCAAAAAATTGACTACATTGACCTGTTCCGGCCCGTGGCAAGGCATTATGAAATGCTGGGGGAAATCACCCCGGAATATATGATTTTGCCTGAAGAGGGTATCCGTAAAATGCGGGAAGTGGTCGGTGAGAATGCCAAAATATTATTGTTGGCGAGAAATCCGGTGAAACGGTTTGTGTCGGCATTTAAGCTGTTAATGCACGGTTTGCCCAATTCCAAGCAATTGGTTTTTGAAGAAGAGATGCTCAAAATCCTTGATAGTGGCGGGGAATGGATGCGGGTGCAGGATGCGCTCAATGATTACGAAACGGCCCTGACCCGCTACCAACAAGAATTTCCGCATGTGCTGATGCTAAGCCACGATGCTTTGTTTGGTGCGGTTGAAGAAACGGCCGCCCTGTTGTCGGAGTTTTTGGAAACCCAAATTTCCGTGGGCAATTACCGAAAAATTGTCGGCACCAAAGTGAACGCGCTGGATGACACCAAAGAATTGTCTGATGGTACTATCACCGTACTGGAAACCAGATATTCAGAAAACCAACGGTATCTGAATGATGTGTTTGGTAAAGCCGCCTGTATCGCCTAAAATAAGGAAAACAATTATGATCGAAAAGCTTCTAATTGGTGCCGGGGCAATGAAAGCAGGCACGACTTGGCTATATAAGCAGCTAGAAACACACCCTGATATAAGCTTTACACCGGAAAAAGAAATCCACTATTTTTCTTATATCAATGGCATGGGCAACAAGCTCTCAGAAAAGGAGCGGACACGCAAATATAATCGGGCAATTGAGCGTAATTCCAGACCCAAAATTGTCAAGTGGTATAAAAATTATGCCAAGCCGCCGTCACTTGACGATGATTGGTATTGTTCCTTATTCGCCGATGTGCCTGAACAAGCGTATTGCGCCGATTTTTCCAACCAGTACGCCCTGTTGGCTGAAAAAGACTTGGAGCAGATACTCAAGGTCGCCAAAGACGTTAAGATTATCTACACCTTGCGTGACCCGTTGGCACGGTTATGGTCGCATGTGAAATTCCAATATAAGTTTGTGGGTGAAGAACACGGTGTCGATGATATTTCGGTCAGTGACTTTAGAAAAATCATTTCTAAGCCTTGGTTTTGGGACAATGCCGAATATCTGGCCAATTACCGCCGTTTAGCCAACGTGTTTGGTGAAAGCCAAGTAAAACTGCTGTATTTGGAAGATTTTGTGGCCTTTCCACAAGGGTCCCTCTGGGGCGTGGAAAAATTCTTGGACATTGCCCATGTTGAGTTCCTGCCGGAAGCCGCCAACAATAAGGTCAACAAAACTAAAGAGATGGCGATGCCCAAGGTATGGGAAAGGATTGCCAAAAGAAGGCTTAGGCCGATTTATGATGAGCTTTATGCACACGGCCTTAACCACCCTTCATGGCGGTGGTAAAGCGGGCCGGACATTTGACAATAGCCGACTCCAGTGCCACTAGGGTCGGCTATTTAAGACAGGGCAAGTGCAACTGTCCGTGACCAAGCCTGTCGGATCGACTAAAACCCCACCTTAAAAGCCAGCGTTGGGTTTTAAACGCCCTTATGTCGACCTAGCCAGGGTGGAAACCGGATTGCCCAAGCAACTGACGGGCCGCTGGCCTGTACTATCGGAGCTTAAAAATGTTAAACGCCCGTTCTTGCAAGATTAAAAAGGCCACTTTCAAACAATCTCTATATCCGGTTTGCTTGTTGTTTGGCTTGTCCTTTCATGCCGCCGTTTCCGCCAAGCCTATACGGCTTCCCGAAACTTATCCGATTGCCATGACTTTTCGGGCGTTTGACAACCTAAAATTAGGCAGTGATGCTTTCAAAAAGCGCCTGGATGAA
The DNA here is from genome assembly GCA_028713595.1 of Methylovulum sp. Lineage (GTDB taxonomy): Bacteria > Pseudomonadota > Gammaproteobacteria > Methylococcales > Methylomonadaceae > Methylovulum. The sequence continues at coordinate 2,294 of JAQTNZ010000028.1, forward strand.
AATGAACCCTATGCCTTGATCCATGCCGTCCGTCCTGACGAAGCCGCCCAAACCATCCATCAGCGTTGGCCGGATAAAATCCTGACCCTACAGGACGCTTATGGCGGTATTCCGATAAAAGATTATGACAAAGTGTGGCCTGGGCATTTATTGTTCAAACCCGGCACCTTAAGCACGCAGAATATCAGCCCGCAAGATACCACGATTAGTGTCCAAGATACGGGCCTGATTGCGAAAAACAATCGCCGCTTACAAAAAATCAGCCAAAAGAATCCGGTTTCATTAATCATTTACGCGCTGGACAAGGACGGGAAACCGGACTGGTCACAGGCCGAGCATATTATTGTCGAAGCCATAGACGGCCAAAAACTTATGGTGAAGCGGGGGCAATGGGGTAGTCGGCCATTAGCTTTTACGGCAGGCAAAGCCGTTATTGCCCCGCACATGATGTTCTGGTCACGGCAATGGCAACTGAACTTTAGCCTGCACAGCCCCAAGGGCGGCACCGATAACTTAACGGCGGCCGAGTGGTTTGCCCGCCATATCGCCAACAGATTGGCGCACTCTGATGCTGATGGCATTGAGTTTGATGTGGGCCGCTGGACTTGGGGCTATCCTCAAGAACACCCTATGGACATCGACAATGACCGGACCGCAGATTATGGTTATATCGATGGTGTGAACAGCTTTGGCTTAGGGGGGCAGGTGTTCTTTCGTGAACTGCGCAAACTGGTGGGGCCAGACAAGATCATTCAAGTAGACAGTAACGATGCCTTGTCTGGTGTCCGTGGTTGGCAATATTTAAATGGCGTGCAACTGGAAGCTTTCCCGGCCGCCAACCACTTTGACCGATTTTCCACCGCTTTTTTACATTTGCGGATGTGGGTGGAAAATGCCAGCGGCTTACCGCATATCAGTTATCCATTTACGAAAACGCCCACCACCGTCTATGCCAATGCACGCGACTCGGACGGCTCCAAAACTGATTCCAGATTTCGGATAGGTCTGGCCGCCGCCTGTTTGACAGGTATGCCGCATCCTTTTGCCAGCCTTAAAAACCTTAAATTCGATCCCGCCAATGCCAAGAACAATGCAGAAGAAGATAACGGCAAGGATTTTGGGATTTTTGACTGGGATGAGTATCATGCAGGTGTCCGTAATGACTGGCATTGGTTAGGCCATCCGTTAGCGGCGGCGCAACAGGATCTTAGCGACTTGGGTAAAGAAGATCTGCTGGCTGGCAACCAATGGCAATGGCTTGTTGATAACGGTTTTACAGCAAAACAAAACAGTCAGGCCGCCATCACTGTCGAACATATTCCGGCCAATATCCTGCCGGAACACATGTGGTACGGTGTCCGTTATGAGCCGAAACTGGGCGGATTGAAAACCTTGGCACAAGGCAGGCAGTATACTGTCATGTTTGATGCCAAGGGCGATGATGACTGGCATTATGCGGGGCAGACCTTTGCGCAAGTGCCAAGGATGTTGGTGATCAGCGGAGGCATGGCGGCCAACAAAAGCAATGCCCCGCTATCCGTGCTGATTGGCCCGAAGCCGCGCACTTATCTCGTCAGTTTTGTTGCAGATGGCAAATCCGCGTTGGCATTTGGGGTTGCCGAGCAGTTAGGTGCAACCGAATTGAGCCATATCAAGCTGCACACGGGTGGTGCCGAGCGTTGGTCGCGTGAATTTGAAAAAGGCTTGGTGTTGCTGAACATGACCCAAAACCCTTGGCTGGTCACTGTAAAAAAAGACACATACCAGCACTTAAAAGGTATTCAGGCTACCGAAACCAATAATGGGCAAGCCGTTGATGGCGAAGTGCTTGTGCCTCCCCAAGATGCTGTCTTTTTGGTGAAACGCCAAGGCCTTCCCGACTAAACCCCACCAACCACCTTGAAACCGATGGAAACCGCATAAGCGAGTTTTTTATTGGCTTTGGAGCCGTTGTTTATTTAAAAAAACTTATCAATGAATTAAATATTTTTATAAACAAAAGGTTGATATTGTTTTATTAGTTTTAATTAGGCAATATATTGCCCAATATTGTAAATGTCGGGGGGCTGGTTTCGTGCCTACAAAAAACCATGCGGCCTATTACCTTCCCTGATGCTAACAACATCAAAACGGCATCTTAAGGGAAGCTAGGGTAAGCCCGCCTAAAACCATTGCTGTTGGCACAACCTTTTCCCTGCCGGGAAGGTTGCCTCTAAAAATTTAGGCATCGGCCAACAAATATATAACATCAACGCTAGTAGACTCGAAGAAAAGGAAATAAGCAATGAAACAACATAGATATATTATCGGCATTGGGGCTCAGAAATCAGGTACCAGTTGGCTGGCGGATTATCTTTCGGAACACCCTGAGGTGTTTATGTCACCGATTAAAGAATTGCATTTTTTTGACAGCCTTTATAAGCCCAATTTATGCCCAGGTTTTGATAAAAAACGCATAAACTCATTAATGACCATAGCCCATAGCCTGAGAGAAGCGGATATTGCAAAAGAAACCGCTCGATTCCGTAAATTTAACAAGATATATGAGCGGGTCAGGATACGCGACGACATCCGGCTTTACCGCGAATACTTTGCCAGGCAGGCTGGAGATGAATCGGTGTTTTGTGAGATAAGCCCTTCCTATGCCCTAATTAACCGGCAAGGATTTAAGGCAATGAAAAGTTTGGCGGATGATGTGCGCCTTATTTATTTGTTAAGGAACCCTATTGACCGGTTTTGGTCTGAAGTGCGTATGTGGGCAAAAAACCATCCTGACACCAATGTGATAGATAAATTCGAAAATTTTATTGATAGCCCTAATGCCACCCTTCGCTCCGAATATAACCAATCTTTGGCAACCGTATACAGTGTTTTTCCAAAAGAAAAAGTGTTTGTCCAATTTTATGAGCATTTATTTAACCTTGATGTGATCGCTCATCTGTGTGATTTTTGTGGTATAGGCTTTGTGCCTCCTGATACCGAAAAACGGGTATGGGAAGGGACCCCATCGCCAATGACCGATGAAATGAGGGCTCGGGTTTATCAAAAACTCGGCCATGTTTATGATTGGGCAGAAGATGAATTTGGGGCAACATTGCCCCAATCCTGGCAAGCTGACATAGCGGCGTTCCGCCAAGCATAACATGGACTAAATTATGCGGGAAACCGCCTGATTTTACTCGCTTATTTCCAGACAAAGCCCCCCCCGCTTCAAATTGTGTGGGTTCATCCTATCCGACAAGGATCTTCTTAAGTGAACTGGTTAAGCCAACAGCGTTGGATACGGTAGCTTACGCGGCCAAGCAGAAATTTTGGATGAAATGTTAAGTATATTGCCTTAAACAAAAGATATGTTTTTTATTTTGAACCTTTCCCCCATAACATGCTTTATAACAAACACCTTTTTATCAAAAGGTTAACCTTGCAATCAAAATAAAAATTATGTTGCTTTTTTACATTTTATTGGGCAATATATTGCCCAATAAATAGCAATTAGTCGCAAAGGGTTTATGCACTTTCGTGTCCGTAAAAATGTCATTCAGCTTATCCGCGTCACTTATGATGGCAACACCAAAAAAGGCAATAACGCCATTATTGGCTCGGTAAAGCTGTCCGCCCCTGAAATTTCAGATGAATTGCGGGCCAAAATGACTGACACGGAAGTGCAGGCATTCCAAGTCTGGCTGGACACCCTGCATAAAACGGCGATGCTCCGCGAAGAAGTGGCGGCCTTGACGTTGGCTGAAACCATGGTGTTGGCAGAAAAGTGGTTTGAGCGCGAAAATGGCCCCAGTGCCGCGCAAATGGCCGCTCAAGAGATTGTTTTCCAATGGCAATCATTACGGAAAATTTTTCTCAAAAAAGGTTTACTTGAATAAATATATTGGCAAGTAATGTAAGGCCGCAAACTCCCGTCCGAACAGGGAAACATCCCACTTTTATGAAGCCGCAACCCAAGCCGCAACCCTAACTTGCCAAGGGCTATGGCTTTAGATGAGGTCTGTTTTCAAGGTAAGACGGCAGGGAACTAAAGCCGGATTTTTAATTAACCAAACAAATAGGATATATGACAATGAAATCTCTTGAAATCGTAGAACGGATCAAACAAACCAATCCTAAGCTGTTGGGCAAAATGCCCGATGCCAAAGCTGCAAAAATTATTGCCGCCGCATTGCGGGCTGTCCACAAAGAAATCGGTGCCGCTGAAGAAGGCGCATTAAAAGTGGCCGGCTTAGGCACGTTTAAGACCCGCCAAGTCGAACGCGAAAAAGACGGCCAAAAATCCACTGTTAAAAAAGTAGGATTTACTGCCGCAAAAATAAAAGCAAAAGCAGCAAAATAAATCGGCTGGCCGTTGACAATTCGGGTTACTGTACGCTAGGCAGCCCGATATTGCCTGCTTCCTTCCTTGAATAATGCACAATGCCATGCTTTCTGACAGAAAGCGCCGCCCCCCCTTAAACAGGAAAAGGGGGGCTATTGATGGTCGCCGCACCATACAGATTTGGCTTGGGCGGCCGCCCAGAGCCGATAAGTTGGCGAAGCGTCTTCAATCCGCATCGACCGTAAGCAAGCAATTGAAAAAAAGAGGGGTAGACAGATGTTTAATCGGGCCATCCTTAGCTGACCAATAAAGCTGGCACTGACATCCAAACAATGTTGACGGCGGTTGCTACAAAAACCTACAAGATGCTTGCGATGAGAGCCAGTCTTTTTCAATGCCTGGCAACTTTCCGAAATCGTCTTTACGAACTCACCCAAATTATGGAACCAAACGTTTTGACGGAACGGCTGGCACTGCGTCTTTGGTCAGTATCCCTGAGCTGTTTACATGGCTGCCCACTGGTGCCGCTTCCCCTGATAAGGAGAAAAAGCGTATTGCCCATAACTTTTTTGTAATAAGCCCACATCTTAAAGCGGGTAACGGAAATGCGGTGCTGACATAACGTGCTAAAGTAGCTTGATCATGCCAACCTCTCTACCATACCGGGCGGCGCAAGATTGTTTTTAACAAAAAGCCTATAAGAGCCATTTATTAAGAATCAATGTTATCATTTTTAAAAAAAAACAAGGCCATCAACATGTTAGATTATCATAGCGTAGCAAGCCACCTTCGTGAAAAGTTTTTGGAGTCACCCAACGATTACCTATCGCTTTATAGCAAGGCTCTAAATGAAGGTCAAAATCTGCTGGCCGTACAGGTTTTGAAAACCGCCGCTCATGTTTATCCCGGCAACCCCATACTGAAAAACCAGCTAGAACGCCTCAGCGAAGTTAACCCAATGCTGGCCAAACATTTGGATACATTGCCGCCTAGGAAGATATTCGGCATCGGCCTGTCCAAAACAGGCACCACATCACTTGCCGAAAGCGTGAAACTTATAGGTTATCGCACCGATCATTGGGTGAACCATGACCGGGATAACAAGATTATTGATTGGGATGAAATTTTATCCTATGACGCTTTATTCGACACCCCGATTGCATTTTTATTTGAGCTGTTGCATTTCGCTTTCCCTGACGCTTATTTCATTTACTCCCACCGTGACATTAACCTATGGGCGGATTCGGCCAACACGCATTTCCATTGTGCGAAAAATTTTAGCGCTTTTAAACAGCTTTGCCTAAACGGCAACGGTAAAGGCGATATTGTCGATTCTGCGCTTTGGCGCATCATTCATCTGACCTTGTATGCCAATTGCTCCTCTTATTATGATGCCTATAAAATACATGAAGAGCGGGTAGCCAGTTTTTTCAGCACACACCCTTCCGCGCACCTTCTAAACATCGATATAACAGGACCGACCTTGAGCGGCCCAGAAAAATGGGAAGCGATCAGGGGCTATCTGCAACTGGATGACAAACAAATTCCGCTGCTGCCTTTTCCGAAACAAAATAGCAAAGACGGCTTTGGCCAAAGGGAAGACCCTAGCCTAAAAATGCCGCTACCCGCAGCATGGCAAGAGCCATTCAAGCCAAAACAAGCTGTTAATTTGCTTTCTAAAGCCACCTTAATTTAGGGCAATCCGGGGAAAGGGCTTGTCGGTTTTAAGCAACGACAGGCCAGCATAACAATCAACAGATTATGGCCCAACTCGAAAGCCGTAGCTGTAGCTATTTCCGGCCCCCATTTTGCTTAGGACGGCATACAACACCCATATCATATAAGTTTTAACTTTACCAAAAAGCCCGTAAAGCCTCTTCCTTTAGGAATAGGTGCTACACAAGTTTAATTTTTAAAAATCATAGTGTTGTACAAATAAAATATTTCATACCGATAACCGCTATTACAAGTCAAATTTCGCGGCCAAAGAAACTAAAAATACAGCAATTATCTGGAGAAAGCCATATAACACATCGTCTCAAAATGATTAAAGTTATGTAGATACTTATGCCTTTAGGGCGGGGAAGATGTCAATTTTTAAAACTCGATGTTCACGTTTTTAATGTTAAAATAGCCAGTTCAGACACTGGCTAAACCGAACAGCCTTTAAGCCAATGAAAAACAACACGCCTATCGCCTGATGGACGACTGCCCCTAAGGCATAAAGGACTTCAAAAAACTTATCGGCAAGGCGGTTTGCCCGAAGGGTTGGGTGGCGAAAGATCTAAACAAGATTGTTTGCATTTAAACTTATGTATCAATAACATTGATACATTTTAGTCTGAATCATAATTTATTGACTTTATTATCATAACTACAAACCTCGCCTTCAGGTGGAGAAAGTATCCGCTCCGACACGCTTTAGCTTTTCACCCAAATCGTCCATTTGGAAAGGGTTCCCGCTAAAAAATTTGAACATCAAATGAACTATAATATATGCCTATCTTAATAATTGACAACGGGGCCGATAATATCCTGGATATCGATCAGAAAATAATAGACAGCAATTCTGCTAAAATTATTTTTGACGGCAACAACAACAAGATCACCGTAAAATCTCCCGTTGTTAATCTCGGTGGTTATTTTCACCTGACAGGCAATGCTACAGTCCATATTGATAGGCATATCAACTCCCTTAACCTGTTTGTGTATGCGTCACAAAATACGGCATTGCGGATTGGCCAAAGCGTTGGCATTAATGGCCTCGTCCGCGTGTTGATGCATGAGCCTGGTTGCCTGACGATTGGCGATGGCTGCCTTTTTGCCAGTGACACCGACATTACCATCAGTGACATGCATTCGATTATTGACCTGGACACGAATGCCCGCGTCAACCCCGCAAAAGATATCGTGATTGGCGACAGGGTGTGGATTGGACAGCGGAGCATGGTGCTCAAGGGCGTTAAAATTGGTTCTGGGGCTATTATCGGTGCCGGCTCGGTTGTCACTAAAGACGTACCCGAAAACTGCGTGGCGGCAGGTAATCCGGCCCGGATCATAAGATACAATGTCACATGGGATTTTAGGCTGCTATAGGTATTGGGCTTGTCCCGGCGTACAAACCTTATGGACACCTGCGCAGATCAGACCACATAGGCCCGCACCAACGGTCAAGGCATCCCATCCTGCCCCCTCTGTAGCAGAAGGGTTCATTGTGCAGGTTGCCTTAACCCATGCGTTTGTCATGCTCTCTAATCAGCTTAGCCCCCCCTATACCCTACAGGCCGGCGTTGCAATGGGGTTTAAAATATTATCGCCATATTTTTTAGATAGATATGGGTTCAAATCAGAAAAAGAAAGCAGGAAATAGACATGAAATGCGCTATCGTTGCCCAAGCAAGGGGCGAAGAATATATCGTTAACCAGTGGATTGCCTATCATTTGATGATTGGTTTCGATAAAATATTTTTGTTCGACCACCTAAGCGACCCGCCATTGTCAGACGTTGTCGATAAGGCTTTTGAAGATAAAGTGGAATTAAGGCGGGTTACCAAAGATGCGGTCATCCAAAGGGCAGTGTACGACTATGCATTCCGTCAATTATGCAATGATATGGACTGGATCGCCTTTATTGATTTGGACGAGTTCATTGTCTTAAAAAACCACGGCAACATTAAAGATTTTCTTGCACAATTCCCTGCTGATACAGGATGTGTCCTGTTGCATTGGGAATGCTTCACTAGCCAAGGTTACGAAAATAACCCCGATGGCTGTATTTTCGACAATTATACACAGTCCATTGATTACAAAGCACCGCAAAACACAACGGTCAAATCTATTGCCCGCCGTGAAGCTTTGATCCATGCCAGCTCCGTCCATATCCCAAAAGTTGATACGCAAGCGTATAAGATAAGATTTATTGACGGTTCGGAACCGAACAGCGAATTTTATCAAAATCATGTCGATAGGGTGTTCCATTACCCGCCCAATGCAAAGCACTGGGATGATGCCCGCATCTATCATTTCATGGTGCTGTCCAAGGCTCAAGTCACTAAAAAATTAGTTGTCCAAAAGAACACTAACATCAAAGAAGCCCCGCGCAAGTATTCGCCGAAATGGATTGCCCAAAGTTATCCAAAAAAAAATATTTACATTAATGAGTTTGCCAAAAATAACTTATCCTCACAATTGCAAGAGGTTATGAGTCACCTGACAGGACAGGCAATCGGCATTCCAAGCGAAGATGCTACCCAGAAAATCCTTGACAATATATTTTTGACAAAAAACATATCCCCTAACAATCCGAACCCAAACTTCGTTTTTCCGTTCCATTATGAGCCTTCAGTCTATGAAAAAGAGCTGACAAAATATTTTGGCAGCAACGGGCTGAATATAGATGGACACCTGACAACCGACCCTAAGCTACAAAACTATATTATTTGTTTTTCAAGCCGTTGTGGGGCGAATTACTTAAGCGACCTGTTAGCTATGGATGGACAAATGGGTAATGCCGGACTGGCCCTTAATTATGATGTGGTGATAGCGCACTCTGAAAAACAAGGCTTTCGGCACATCCAAGATTATGTTGCCTGGTTAATTAAGCATACCACTTCAGCGCAAAAAATCTTTGGTACGAAATTGGTATGGGAACAGCTTTATTTTTTAACTAAAATCGGGGTCATCCCGCATATAATAAAATCGCCGCGCTTTATCCATATCCACCGTAAGGATGTTGTCGGACAAGCCATTGCCATTTATATATCCACCCAAACGGGGCAAGCGTCTTCTAAGCAAAACCCTCCGAGCGTCAAATTCAATCCACAACAGATCATTCGGCTTATCGAAACAATCGAACTGTCACACTCAAAATTTATGATGTACTTCAAGCTGTTCAACGCAAACTATATAAATATCGCTTATGAAGACATACTAAGCAATGAAGCGGGTGCCGTAAAAAACATCGTCCAATCATTAGGCATAAACTTGGCCGAAGAAATATCACTTAATGGCAGCACCCCACGAAATCAAGAGCAATCGTCTGAATTGCATGAGGAATTTCGGGAGATGCTACAAAAAATGTATGGCTTTGAAAACCACAAAAACTTAAGTCATATAAAAACCAATAATTAGGTATAAAGCGGCGAGCAAGGAAGCTTGCAACCTTGACTGCATGCCAACATAAGTAGGTGTGCAAAAGTTTTTAAATTCAATTTTTGCAGCACTAATGCCCTATATTTTCATTGCAAGTTGCCCCCCATAAATTTATGTCAGCCTAAGGATGAACAATCTGTTGGCAGATTTAAAACGGGAATACCCTTTTTTGGGCAAACTTCATTATAAATGAGCTGACCCCTTACTGACGAACCATAAAACGGCAATGAAACCCTACCTGGATTTACTCGACAAAATCCTCAGCGAAGGCCACCACAAAGGCGACCGCACGGGTACAGGCACACTGTCCCTCTTTGGCCACCAGTTGCGCTTTGACTTGCAAGAGGGCTTCCCCTTAGTCACCACCAAAAAAATCCATTTAAAATCCATCATCCATGAATTGTTATGGTTTTTACAAGGCGACACCCATTTGGCTTACCTGCATGGGCATAAGGTCAGCATTTGGGATGAATGGGCGGATGCCAACGGCGACTTAGGCCCTGTGTACGGCAAACAATGGCGGTCTTGGCCGACTGCCAACGGGGGCACCATCGACCAACTCAGCCAAGTGGTGGCACAATTGCAAGCCACCCCCAACAGCCGCCGGATCATCGTCTCGGCCTGGAATGACGCCGACTTGCCCAATGAGCGTATCAGCCCACAGGCCAATGTCGCGCAAGGCAAAATGGCCCTGGCTCCTTGCCATGCCTTGTTCCAGTTTTATGTCGCTGATGGACGGCTTTCCTGCCAGCTTTACCAGCGCAGTTGCGACACTTTTTTGGGCTTGCCTTTCAATATCGCCAGCTACGCGTTGCTGACCCATATCATCGCCCAACAAGCCGGACTGCAAGTGGGCGAGTTGATCTGGACGGGCGGTGACGTGCATCTGTACCTAAACCATCTGGAACAGGCACGCCTGCAACTTAGCCGCGAACCCCTGCCCTTACCGCAACTCACCCTCAAACGCCGCCCCGAATCGTTGTTCGCCTACTGTTATGACGATTTTGAGATCAGCGGTTACAGGGCGCATGATGCCATAAAAGCGGCCATTTCGGTTTAGCCGCCCCCACC
>JAQTNZ010000029.1 GCA_028713595.1 Methylovulum sp.
ATAGTCTACTCCTATCCTTAATTGTACAGGGCGGTCACGGTGGTATCGCTGGAGACATCGAACACCTTAACAAAAGTGATGGCGAGGCTACTGTTCCAGTAATAGGCGTTCATCGGTGATTGGGCAAGCGTCTGTGGATTACCCAAGTTTTGCAACCCAACACCTGCGGCTGTCACCGCCGAGGGTTGTTGGGTACCTAACAAAGCCACATAGTAGAAAGGCTCCGCAGGCGTGTACTGATCGTGCAGCCGTAAAATCCGCACGTTCTGCCCGCCAGAGATGCCCTGATGGCTGATTTGTACCGTGCGATAAGCCTGCTGGTTAGCGGCGGCGGTGCTGATGCCATCGTCCAAATACAGCAAATATTGGCTATCTGGCCCCGGATAAACATTAAAGGTCAAAGGATTTTGTGGCAATTGGCCAATATACTGCTCAAGCTCCCGCATCGGCAGAATAGCACCGGCGCGAATGTAAACCGGCACCAAATCAAGCCCCGCATAATAGTTGTTGATAGTAGTGCCACCTGAAACAGCTGCCTGGAGCGGGTATTGGTTGTCCATAAAGGCATACCAATTGCTGTCCGCCGGGAGATACACGGAGCGTATCGGCGTACTGGGCGGCGAGGCTGTCTCGTGAGGTGTCAGGATCGGTGCCACCAGTATATTCTGGCCGACAAAGAACTGGTCGTCCAAATGGCTATAGACGGCCTGATCATTGGGATCGTTCAAAAACAATGCGCGGGCCACGGGCATACCGCTCTGGGTGCTTTCATACATGGCATCGTAATAAATTTGATTCATCCGGTAACGCAATTCGATATATTTGCGGCAATTGGTCGGTACCGGTTCACCATAGGCATAGACTTCCTGAAACTGTTTGTTATAACCATCATAGTGATTGCGGAACCAAGGCAGGAATGAGCCAACCTGAATCCAACGGGTCAACAGTTCATAATTGGTCACGCCTCCCATCACTTTGCCATAACTGACATAGGATGGGCTAGTGGTGGCGCTCCCCGCCGCAAAACCGCCAATATCACAACCCGAAATAGGGATGCCGGAAATCCCCAGATTCAGGACTTCGGGGATATTGATTTGCAAAAAATCCCAGCTAGAAGCGGAATCGCCCGTCCAAAGCCCAGCATAGCGTTGCATCCCGGCATAGCCGCCACGGGCTATGATAAAGTTGCGCTTTTGCGGCCTCAGTGTCATCAAGCCCTCAAATGTGGCCTGTAACAGGTTCATCACATAACCGTTATGGCTAACTGCATGTGGCACATAGCCCAATGCCCCATCATCAACCATCAAATTTAACGGAAAGGTTTTATAGGCAAATTGTTGGGCTAAGGCCGGATCAGTCATATCCTGCCAAATCATATCCATGCCTAACTGCTCGATAAGGTAGCTGTATTGCTGGCCCCACGCAATACGGGCATTGGCATCGCCCAGATTGGGATAATTCCCGTACGCGCTCAAAGGGGTGACACCATCTTGGTTAGGGGTAAGCGGCGGATAACTATAGGGGTTCGATCCTCGATTACTGCCATAAGACACTTGGCCAACGAACAAATCCGGGCTTGGCCCCTGTCCGGCATAAGTATTGTAGATCAACGCATTTGCAGCAATCATGGCCGCCCGTTGTGCATACACTGTCTGCTCACCGTTCTCATCCAAGCTGTTGTTGCTCATCAAAGGGGTGATGTTGGTGCTGCATTTGAAGCCCAAAGTATGCAGATTGCCCATCATCTCGACCACATTCGGAAATTTGATCTCACTGCTGGTGAATGTCCGGTAGTTATCTTGAAAATCCACATCAATGTGCAGGCCATCCAAAGGGATGGCCGCCGCCCGATGGGAGTTGGCGGCAATCGCCAGCCGATAACGGTCAAAATAGCCATAAGCACCCTGGTGATAGCCAAACACATAGCGTGGCGGCATGGCGGGCCGACCTGTAAGGCTAGTATACTGGTCGATGACATCACTACATTGGTTACCGGCCATGAAATAATAATCCATCTCGCCATACAAGGCTCCGAAGTAATATTTTCCATACATATTAGCCCCATAGCCCCCGATATTGAAATAACTCTGGGCGATGTTATCAAAAAAGATACCATAACTATAGGGCGCGCCCTGATAGTCACCCATCGGCCCGATATTGTTCTCTATTAGCAATGGCACGGAGTTGTAAAGCGGCTCGTTAACGTTTTTAGGGCCAGCTGGTTCACCATCACTTTGGATCGGCCCGGTTGCATACGTGTAATTGTCAAAATTGAAAAATGTCAGGCTCGTATTATTTTTCAGCACGCTTCCTCCGGCCTTTTCACCAAACCCTACATATTTGGCATTGGCAGGATAAATCTTAAAATTTGCGATGACACTTTGGCCCGGAATATATACCAGATTGTAATCGGGCTGATCCTGATTGATCAGTTGCCCGTTACGGTAGACTTTAATGCCGTAAGGTTGCAAATTGATGCTGACCTGCAATGTACCAGTATCAATTTGCAGCAGACTGGCAGTGTTGGCGGTCACATTAAGGTTTACCGGCCCAAGATTCCGATTAACGACCGCGATAGAGTTGTCAATGTTATAATTGGCATTGGCGACCGGATTGAAGCGCACCCTAAAACAAGTGGCGGAAAGAAAGGAAATTTGCACGGCGAGGTTATTTTGCGCAGTATTTAACGTAAAGACGTTGCCGCTACGGCTGGTTGAGGCAATATTGCCAATACTCGTCCACTGCCCCAAATTAGGGGTGAAATTGTCACTCGTTACGAAACTGTATCCCATGTCACTCTCCAAAATTATTTAAGCGGTTTTGCTTTAGCACGAATTTGCAACATCCATGAAAAATTTGCGCCACCCGTCAAGCCAAAATTGCTGTTTTTACCAAAAACAGGAATTCGGTTGCCTTTGGCATCCAGCATAGGTTTACCATCCAAACCCTTTTTAAAGTCAATACACGCACCCGCTGAAAAATGGCAACCGGAACAGCTTTCCGTACCAAACACGGTGCTAGGATCGGCAACGGCCAAGCCACCAGGAGGAGGAAGGCGGTCATCTTCCGCCAACGGCCCAGCGGGCTGGTTACCGCCCTGGAAGAAAGTTTCCATCGTATTATTGCCAAGATAAACCGGCACAACCTTGCCAGGAATTTTGTAGATGATGCTTTCCGGAGCCGAACTGCCTCCAGTAGCTGACATGCCACCAGGGAAAGCCGGGAATCCCGGCTGCACCGGCCATTGGGTACCGATTAGCTGATAATATTGCAAAACGCTTTTTTCTTGGCCTAAAAGCGCCCTGACGTGGTAGTTAAGCTCGTTGGTAGCTTTAGGGATGGGCAGCACTTGGTGCACTTGGACGGGCGTGGTGGTCAGGTTTTCCGCCCAACTGGTAAATTGCCCATTAGAGCCTTTTATGGAGTTCATAGCCGCCAACACGTTGACTGGCATAGTCGGCGCGTCCGGGTTGTTAAAGCTGGGACGCAAAGGCTTGCCTAATGTGTTTTTCTCCAAATCATTGACCGCCACATTATCAACCTGTTCAAAAGTCGCCCATACCCAAGTCGGGGAAGATTGGGTGCGTACAGTAATGTGCATCCCGACCAAGCCCATCGTTTCCATTGTTGGCTTGGAAGGCAGCGGATTGCCGCTACTATCGGCCAACATGTGTATCACTAGCGCCTTACGGACTAAAAAACGGGAAGGGTCATCATCTTTACCCAGTTGTTTCCACGCGAGCTTTATTTCCATCGCCCCCATTTGCTTATCGGTGTTGATTGGAAAATCAATTTTATGTTGGGCGGTATAAGCAGCTTGGCCGTCCAGATTATACAATTCATGTTCATAGAGATAATCAAATTCCGGTTTGTTGACCACTACGTTATAGCGCACCCATTTACCGTTTTGATCCACTAGCGGCCCTTGAAAGGCTTGTAGGCTTTCATCAAGAATCTGGGTAACATCAGGTTTTTTGGGATCGGTCATTTTTTTGACCCCCTCCTCCCATGACGCAGGCTTGGCACCATCAGGCAAAAAAATGGTGCTGGCCTGACGGTAATATTCCCACACCAACGGGCCGCTACCCCCTATTTGTTTGCCTAAACCGGATTCATCGGGATTAGGGTTAACTGGCGCGTTCAAGGCAATAAATGTTTGCCAAGCAAATTGATCGAATAGGCGTTGTGCAGCGGGAATGTCACCATTTGCCAACAGGCCTTTGAGGATGTTGTTATCAACATCGTAAGGAAGCTCCGTTGAAATTTTGGGTAGCTCAAGCGCCGTGGCAGTCTGGACCATTGTTAATGGATAGCCCAAAATGGCGGCTAACATAATAAGGGATTTCGTTTTCAAAACCATACCTCCAAATTGAAGTAGAACAATGTGATCAGAGTAAGTGCCTATAATTTATAAGCACTTAAACAAATTCACTTTCAAATGCCGTCGATTGATTTTTAGAAGATGATTTAAAAGCTAATATATTTTCCAGGCCATAGGGATAAACCAATCCTCATGGCATTAATATATTAGAAAATCCTAACTTATTGTAGTTATAAGATATACCAACGTGAAACCTATGATTTCTTGTTGGGGTATCGCACAGGGGTAAGATGCTTATAGTGCGGCATAGAAACAAGTCATAAACCGCGTGACATAACCATCACCAAACAAAGCCCACTGTATCCAGAATGACAAAAAAATATCACCCGTGGCTTATCAACATAAACCACTGAGTTCAGTATAAAACTAAAATACTATAAAAAATATTAAAAATTACCTAAAAAAATGTAAATATTCCACAACACTAATAATACAATTTGTAACACACTGATTTAAAAAATAAATACCTAATGGCTTTTTTGTGTATTTTTTATAGGAATATAATAAAAAAAACAAATATAGGAAGTTCATCACAAAAACTAATGGCAAATACTAGATTTTATGAGCGATTGCTTATGATAGGAAGATAGAAGGGGGGGAGTGATGGGCGGTTACCGGGTCTAAAATAGTCCGCATCATTTGCAGCACAAACAACACTGACTACTGGAAGTCTTGGTTAAAAGACCAGATAAATATAAACGCTTTCTACCGTTAATTAAGTACCCTAAGGGCCAGCCTTTCAAGGCCAATCTTTAGGGTATGAGTTATATCGCAGGGCAACTATGGCAATGAAAAAGCTGTTCATAAAAATGAGCCTTATTGAAGGCGTACCCACATGCTCATCCTGCCCACCACTCCAAAAAGCCTTACGCCAGACCAAACAAAGTATAAAAATTGCGCGTGGACAACCGCGCTATTTCCTCAAGCGTAGTCCCACGCAAGTCGGCGATATGTTCGGCGACATGGCGCACATATAAAGGATAATTGGTTTTGCCGCGAAACGGTACCGGTGCCAGATAAGGCGAATCGGTTTCTATCAGGAAACGGTCGGCCGGCACTTTTTTGGCGACTTCTTTGATGGCCGTGGCATTGTTAAACGTGACAATGCCGGAAAAGGAAATGTAAAAATTCAAAGCCATTGCTTTTTGCGCAAATTCCCAGTCTTCGGTAAAACAGTGGATGATGCCGCCGACGCTGTCCGCCCCTTCCGCAGCCAATATCTTCAACGTATCTGCGCCCGCTTCACGGGTATGGATAATCAACGGTTTTTTTAACGCCTTCGCCGCCGCGATGTGGTTGCAAAAGCGTTGGTGCTGCCAGCTTAAATCCCCTTCGGAGCGGAAATAATCCAAACCCGTCTCGCCAATGGCAATCACTTTGGGATGGCTCCCCAAGACAATCAATTCCTCAACACTAGGGTCATGGCCTTCATGCTCGTTAGGGTGCACGCCAACGCTGACCGAGATATTGGGATAATCCGCCACCCTCGCCAACATGGCAGGGTACGCTTCCAAATCAATGGCGATGCATAAAAGATGCTCAATTTTACTGTTAGCCACTTCCTGCATAAAACAGCCAAAATCATTTTGGTAAGGCTTAAGGTCGATGCGGTCGAGATGGCAATGGGAGTCAATTAGCATGGGATAACCTGAGTTTAAGAAAAGGAAATGATGGCGACTGTAACAAAATTTTGCAACATGTCCAGCGCATTTGGCAGCCGCCATCTGTAAAAATGATATGCCATACTCCCAACTAACTGTTTGGGCATTTTTGACATCTAAAAAACAGATATATATATCTAATATTATCGTTTCATTATAAGCGAAGATTTGCTTATCCTGTTTTCCAGCAAAACGGTTAGCCGTTTTGGCATCTGATATTTAAACTGATCAAACTACATAAGATTAGCGATATGGCAACTGGAACTGACGGTAACCATCACCACCCCAAACAGCGTAATGCTGAGATTGCCCGCCAAATCATGCACATGCTGGAAAGCATACGGTTTGGCTCAGTTGAAATTGTCATCCATGACAGCAAAATTGTCCAGATTGAACGTAAGGAAAAACTGCGGCCTGACGTACTGTAAGCAAACATCCTCACCTTAAGCCATTGGCTTAAATCTAACGGATAACCGAAGATCACACCATGAAAGCCAATACCCTAAACAGACCGGACAACCGGGCAAACAATTAACCGGATAACCGGACATTACCCAAAAGGTGCAATTATGAAAAACCAAAACCGTTTGCTGCTTGCGGCGGCCATTAACGGCCTATTGGCTGTTGCTGGCGTTGACGTTGCCGCCGCCGATGAGAAAGACCGCAAAATTGATAGGCTGGAAAAACGTCTGCGTCTGCTGGAAGAGCGTTTGAACGCGAGCCCCAGCCTTAACACGCCCAGCAACCCTGGCAAACCTGACCCCGTTGTCCAATCCTTAGACCAAAAAATCAAAATCCTTGAACGCCAAAATGAAGTAAGCAAGGAAATTGCCTTGGAAGCCTCCAAAACAGCACCCAAACTGGAGGTTAGCAACAAAGGCGTAAGCTTTACCTCGGCTGATGGCGACCATTCCGTGCGTCTGCGTGCTTCAATACAAGGGGACGAGCGTTTTTTCATGGATGACCCTTCGGGTTCAGGCAACCTTAATAACCGTTTTGATCTCAAACAAGCACGTATCTGGCTGGAAGGGCGGTTTTGGAAATACAACGACTTTAAAATTATGCCTGATTTTGGTAATGGTTCCACCATACTGGCAGATGCTTACATTGATTTGCATTACTGGAATGGCGCGGCCTTGAACGTGGGCAAGCAAAAAACCCCGCTCAGTTTGGAACGTTTGCAAGGTGATACTGACGGCATGTTTGTCGAACGTGCTTACCCCACCTATCTTGCCAGCAACCGTGACAACGGCATTAAGCTACACGGCAGTTTTGGCGCGCCCGGACGCAAGACCGAATACGCAGGGCCTATTGATTTCAAAAATTTTGCCACTTATGAAGTGGGCGTATTTAATGGCGGCGGTGATAACGGCGCCCTGGATAACTATAAGCCGTCTGGTGATGACAAAGAAGTGGCGGGGCGTTTGTGGATACACCCCTTCCAGAATTCCTCCATCAATGTGCTGGATAACCTAGGCTTAGGTGTTGCGGCCAGCTACGACCAGGCACAAAACGATGCCGCCCATCTGAATAATATCAAAAGTGCCATAGGCCAAAACACGATTGTTGATTACGGCAAGCTAAAAACGGGCCTCACCAGTATTGCGGCAGATGGCGAGCATTACCGCATTTATCCGCAAGCTTATTGGTATACCGGCCCTTATGGCCTGCTGGGCGAATATGCCTTGTCTTCACAACAATTGACGGGTGATGCAGGGCGCACCCATATCAAACAAGACAATTCCGCGTGGCAAATCCAAGCATCTTATGTCCTGACCGGTGAAAATAACGCTTTCCAAAGCGTCAAACCACGGGCTGCGTTTAACCCGTCAAAAGGCCAATGGGGCGCGTTGCAATTTGCCGCACGCTGGAGTGAGCTGTCCATCGATAAAAGCACCTTCCAACTGTTAAGCACAAGCAGCTCGGTCAGCCAAGCGACCGCGTGGGCATTGGGTTTCAACTGGTATCTGAACAACAATACCCGCTTGATGGCCGATTATGAAGACACCCGTTTTACAGGCGGTGCCTCAGCCGCAGCGGGCGGCAACCGCCCTGAAGAAAAAGCCTTCGCCACCCGTTTGCAGATCGTTTTTTAACGCCCCCCCTATTAATGCTTAAGCCCTATTGTTTTAAGGAAATGATATGAAGAACCTTACATCTACGCTAAAACTGGCGGTACTGGCCGTTAGTTTGACCCTAGGCCAGTCTGTATTTGCCGACCGGACATTGCTGAACGTCTCTTATGACCCCACCCGCGAACTATACCAAGACTTTAACAAAGAATTCACCAAATATTGGAAAGAAAAGACGGGCGAGACCGTAGCTATCCAACAATCACATGGCGGAGCCGGCAAACAGGCACGGGCCGTGATTGACGGTTTGGATGCCGATGTCCTGACATTGGCGATCACTTACGACATCGACAAAATTGCCGACAAAGCCAAGCTATTGCCGACAGATTGGCAAAGCCGCCTACCGAACAACAGCATCCCCTATACCTCGACCATCGTGTTTCTGGTGCGTAAAGGCAACCCTAAAGGCATTAAGAATTGGGATGACCTGGTCAAAGAAGGCGTGTCCGTGGTGACACCTAACCCTAAAACCTCAGGCGGTGCCCGTTACAACTATCTGGCGGCCTGGGCATTTGCCGAAAAACAATACGGCGGTAAAGAGGCGGCGAAAGAGTTCATCAAAAAGCTGTATAAAAACGTCCCTGTCCTGGACTCAGGCGCACGCGGAGCCACCACGACCTTTTTGCAACGCGGCATTGGCGATGTCTTGCTGGCCTGGGAAAATGAAGCCCTGTTAGCCATCAAGGAAATGGGCGGTGACCAAGTAGAAATCGTTGCGCCACCGACCAGCATCTTGGCCGAAACACCGGTGGCGGTAGTGGATACGGTCGTCAACAAACGTGGCACCAAAGATTTGGCGGAAGCTTATTTGAATTATCTGTATACCCCAGCCGGGCAAAAATTGGCGGCGAAACACTATTACCGCCCGATAGAGCCAAAATACGCTGACCCAACCGATATCGCCCAATTCCCAAAACTGGAACTGTTCACCATCAAAGATCGTTTTGGTAGCTGGGAAGCCGTGCAACAAGAGCATTTTGACGATAACGGCATATTTGACCAGATTTACGCCCCTTAAGGCACAATCAGGACAAGGGCGGCAAAAAACCGTCCGCACCTTGTCCTGAGAACTACCCTTTACGTTTACCTTGCGCTGCCACCCAAAAATGGGAGTAGCGTGCCATAACCCAAGCCCCCCCCCATTTCGCCGTGTTGTCATATTTGCATAACCTGACGGCAAAAACGAAGGTTAACTATGAGAAAAAGTTACATTATGCCGGGGCTAGGCCCCACGCTGGGTTTTACACTCGTGTACCTATGCCTGATTGTGCTGATCCCGTTAAGCACCTTGTTCTTCAAAAGCTTTGAACTGACCGGTGCGGATTATCTCAAAATCATCACCCATGACCGTGTGCTTGCCTCGTTTAGGGTCAGTTTCACCACCGCCTTGGCGGCGGCCTGTGTCGCCAGTTTTTTTGGCTTTATCATCGCATGGACGTTCGTGCGCTATTCCTTTCCTGGCAAACGCCTGTTTGACGCGCTGATTGATTTGCCGTTTGCCCTGCCCACCGCCGTGGCCGGTATAGTCTTGGCGACCATTTACCAACCCAATGGCATGATCGGGCAATGGCTGATGCAAGGATTTGGCATACAAGTCGCTTATAAGCCTTTAGGTATTGTCATCGCCTTGATTTTTATCAGCCTCCCCTTTGTCGTGCGCACGGTTGAACCCGTGTTGCAGGAGTTTGATTCCTCTATGGAAGAAGCCGCCGCCAGCTTAGGGGCAACACGCTTGCAAGTGTTTGTCAAAATCATTTTCCCGAACATATTCCCCGCACTGATGACCGGTTTTGCCTTGGCGTTTGCGCGGGGTATCGGCGAATACGGCTCGGTCATTTTCATTGCCGGCAACTTGCCTTATGTATCGGAAATTGTCCCGTTGATGATTGTCACCCGCTTGGAGCAATACGATATTCCGGGTGCCACCGCCATTGCCCTGACCATGCTGGTGATTTCTTTCATCCTATTGCTGGTCATCAATTTGTTGCAGCTCTGGGTACGCAAACGTTCCGGGCAATTATAAGGAGATGAGATTATGAGCGCCGTTACCCAAACCCTCACCAAACAAGCGTTACGCGATCCGGCCTGGCTAAGATGGGCAGTCATCAGCATTGCCTTAGGGTTTATTGTGCTGTTTTTATGCCTGCCCTTAGCCATCGTCATAACTGAAGCCTTCGCCAAAGGTTGGACGGCTTATGTCAACGCATTGGGCGAACCGGATGCACAAGCGGCATTGCGCTTGACCTTGCTGACCGCCCTGATCACCGTACCGCTGAACACCCTGCTCGGTGTCTGCGCCGCCTGGGCCATCACCCGTTTTGAATTTACCGGCAAAAGTTTGCTGACCACGTTGATTGATTTGCCGTTTTCAGTGTCACCAGTCATTTCCGGCCTTATTTTCGTGCTGATGTTCGGTGCCCAAGGCTGGTTCGGGCATTGGCTATCCGCCCATGACATCAAAATCATTTTTGCCGTGCCGGGGATTGTGTTGGCGACCTTGTTCATCACCTTCCCATTTGTCGCCCGTGAGCTGATCCCATTGATGCAGGAAATGGGCAGCGAGGAAGAAGAAGCCGCACTGTCGTTAGGCGCGAGCGGCTGGCAGATGTTTTTTCAGATTACCTTACCCAACATCAAATGGGCGTTATTGTACGGTGTGCTGTTATGTAACGCGCGGGCGATGGGCGAGTTCGGCGCAGTTTCGGTGGTGTCCGGGCACATCCGTGGCCTGACCAACACCCTGCCCTTACATGTCGAAGTCAGTTATAACGAATACGATTTTGTCGGCGCCTTCGCCAGCGCGTCAATTTTGGCGGGCCTGGCCATTGTCACTTTGATTTTGAAATCGATTTTGGAATGGCGGCAGGGCAAATAGCCGCTTAATAACATCAGGCATGCAACTGCCTACATCAATTTTGAGAAAACACCATGAGCATCATACTTTCCGACATCAGCAAAAATTTTGGCCAATTCGCCGCACTTAACCATATTGACTTGGAAATCCCCGAAGGCGAACTAGTCGCCCTGCTCGGCCCTTCCGGTTGCGGCAAAACCACGCTGTTACGCATTATCGCCGGACTCGAACAAGCCGACTCAGGCCGAGTGCTGCTCAATGGCGAGGACAAGACCGAACAGCATGTCAGCCATCGCGGCATTGGCTTTGTCTTCCAGCATTACGCCCTGTTCCGGCACATGACGGTATTTGACAACATCGCCTTCGGCTTGCGCGTCAAGCCCAAGCAGCACCGCCCATCCGAAGCCGACATTGCCAAAAAAGTCCATGCCTTGCTGAGTTTGGTGCAACTGGACTGGCTGCATGACCGCTTCCCAGACCAACTGTCCGGCGGGCAACGCCAACGGATCGCTTTGGCACGGGCTTTGGCGGTGGAACCGGAAGTGCTGTTGCTGGATGAGCCATTTGGTGCCTTGGATGCCAGCGTCCGTAAAGATTTGCGGCAATGGCTGAGAAACCTGCATCATGAACTGAACGTCACCAGCATTTTCGTCACCCACGACCAAGAAGAGGCGATGGAAGTCGCCAGCCAAGTCGTTGTGCTTAACCAAGGCCGTATCGAACAGCAAGGCGCGCCCAGCGACATTTATGACCATCCCGCCAATGCCTTTGTTTCCCGCTTTATCGGCCAGACCAATGTGTTTACCGCCGATGAATACGAGGCCATCTGGCTACAATCGTCAGGCTTGTCGGTTGACAACCAAAGCGGCAAAACCGCCCATGTCCGCCCGCATGATATAGACGTACAAAAAGCCACGGATGAGACTGTCGCCCCGGCAATTCTGAAAGACTGGCAACATCTGGGGGCGTTAATCCGTATTGAACTGGTCAAGAATGCCGCCCAAGGCGACAAGGCGGCAGTCTATGCGGAAATGCCCAACGAGCAGTTCAAACGTTTACAACTACAGCGCGGCGATAAGGTGGATTTGCGTATCCGTAATGCCCATTGGTTCCATTAGATGTTAACTGCCCCGCCCTCGAAACAGCTTTTCGGGGGCGGGGCAACCTT
>JAQTNZ010000030.1 GCA_028713595.1 Methylovulum sp.
CTACTGTTAAGCCTTGACCTGCGACCTAAACCTACTGCCTTATTTGGCAGTTGCGACCTAAACCTACCGTACCTGCGACCTAAACCTACCACTATTTTGACCACCTGCGACCTAAACCTACTGCCATTGCCTGTGGATAACTTTATTTTTAGGCCTTTTTTTGGGTCGTTTTTCGAGTTGCGACCTAAACCTACTGCTAGTTGCGACCTAAACCTACTGCCGTATATTGGCCTTTGGATTGAAATTGTTTATTTGGGTGGGGGGCTATTTTTGGGAAAAGGCTCTTAAATTTTTGTGGTTTTGATTTCCTCAAGGAATTGGTTTACCCAACGTTCGACACGAGGTAGGCATTTGTCCAGAGCCGCCCGTTTCTCTGGGATGGCAAAAAAATCCGGTTCATGAAGGTAAGGGTTGTTTATCCTGCCGACATCTAGAGCATCATGGCTGAGGTCGACGATCCGGCCGCCAATCACATTGTATTGGTGTTCATAATGCCCATAAATCGCCCCTCCAAAGATTTTGTTCATAAATAGGCTGCTATACTTACAGGCTCCTGAAAGATCGCTTGGTGGTGAAATTTGCCGTTCTGCGGCCTGTTCGCACCATTTTCGGAAGACAAAGGCTTTAGCTAATGCAAAATGTTCGTAGGAATAGGCAAGCTGTGCTTGTCTGTTTGCTGTCCAATCGGTCATGTTAAGGGTCTCGGTGGGGAGTTGCCCTCTACAATGGATTGAAGGGGGGGGATTTTAAGTGTTTGAGGGTTATCTTGCTTACAATATCATGTTATTTTGTTTTGTGGCTATTAGTTGCGACCTATACCTACTGCTATTTCTGGGTTTATGGCATTCTAATATGCTTTATTTATTGGAGTGGGGGGTTAGGTCTAATTTGATTTTGCTTGTCAAATAGTTTGATTTCGGATGGATAGATGTTTGGAGTTTACCAAATTTTGGTGTGATTTCTCTGGAATGAAAGTGTTGGAAGGTTTTTTAGCTAAAAATGGTTGGTGCTTATGGATTTCTATCTATATAGAGTTGCGACCTATACCTACTAGCTTTATGGGATGTTAGTGTTTTTTTTTGATTAAACAGAGGGAAGATGCTGCAATGAAATACTATATCCGTCCAGAAAATTTGGGTTCGGAAGCGTTTAAACAAGACTATGGCATCCGTTATGCTTATGTGGCGGGGGCGATGGTTAAGGGGATTGCTTCTAAAGAGTTGGTGATTCGTATGGGGCAAGCCGGTTTTCTGGCTTTTTTTGGCACGGGTGGCTTAAATTTGCTGGTGATTGAAAAGAATATCCAAAGCATACAAGAAGCTTTAAGCAAAGGTGGGGCGTATGGTATGAATTTATTGTGCAATTTGGCGAAGCCTGAAAAAGAGTTGGAAACTGTGGACTTATTTTTGCGTTATGGTATCCGTAATGTAGAGGCATCGGCATTTATGCAAATAACCCCCGCTTTGGTCAAATTTCGCTTGGCAGGGTTGTGGCAGGATGTGTCAGGTCAATTGGTCGCCCAGACCCGTTTGATGGCGAAAATCTCTAGGCCGGAAGTGGCGGAATTGTTTTTGTCTCCGCCGCCGTCTGCTTTGGTCGAAGGTTTGCTGTTACAAGGCCAAATCAGTGAAGAGGCGGCAGCGTTGTCCCAATATTTGCCTTTGGCATCGGATTTATGTGTTGAAGCGGACTCCGGCGGTCATACTGATATGGGCAATGCGGCGGTGCTGATACCGGCGATGTTACGTCTGCGTGAACAATTGCAGTCCCGTTATCGTTATCAGCAAGCGGTCAGGATTGGGGCGGGCGGTGGTATAGGGACACCAGAAGCGGCGGCTTCGGCTTTTGTTTTGGGAGCTGATTTTATCCTTACTGGCTCGATTAACCAATGTACTGTTGAGGCGGGGACTAGCGAAGCGGTCAAAGACATGCTGCAAGAGCTTAATGTCCAAGATACCGATTATGCGCCGGCGGGCGATATGTTCGAATTGGGGGCGAAAATCCAGGTGATGCGCAAAAGCGTATTTTTTCCGGCACGGGCCAATAAGCTTTACGACTTGTGGCGTACTCATGAAGCATTGGAGGCGATTGATCCGGCGACCCGTTTGCAAATTCAGGAAAAGTTTTTTGGCTGTAGTTTTGAGGCGGTGTACCAAGAAACCCAGGCCTATTATTTACGCGAATCACCTGCTGAGATCGGCCGCGCCGAGCAGTATCCTAAAGCCAAGATGGCGTTGGTGTTCCGTTGGTATTTTATCCACACCATGCGGCTTGCCGCTGCTGGGGTGTTGTCGCAGCGCGTTAATTTCCAAGTGCATTGCGGCCCTGCCTTAGGTGTGTTCAACCAATGGGTTAAAGGCACACACTTACAGGACTGGCGGGATCGCCATGTTGAGCAGATAGCCATGCAGCTTATGGAGGCCACTGCCGATTTTTTACGGCAACGCTTGCAGGTGTGGCTATGAGCGTGGATTATCGGGGCAATGTAGAGGTGGCCTAGCAATGAGTCATGTAAACGATGAGCTGTTGGCGGCCAGTCAAGCTGCTATTTTGGCGGTATTTAATCAGCCCTTGGCAAAACAACCGCGCTACCTTGCCCATATCGGTTGCGCTGATGGTGTGTTGCTCAAACATTGTTACACGCTTATCTGCCAGCACAGCCGACGCGGGGAAATGCTTGAACAATGGCCATTATCGCTAATAGCCATCGTAGGGCAGCCAACGGGGGTTGCCACAATGGCCGATAATTTGCAGGGTTTGCCGCATAGCATTGTGTTCTCAACCGAGGTTGACCTGACGGCAGATATGGGTGAGGGCAATGTTTTGTATCTGTATCATGACAGCGACGACTATGAATGTTGGCAACTTTTATTTGCACAGTGGGCAAGGCGTTTACATATCCACGGGTGGTTGGTTTTGGCTCGGCATCATGCCGTTGCCGCCGAACTTTTTTTGCTGATGGCGGCCAATGCCGGACTTTTCGCCAGAACCCAACCGATAAGGTTGCCGAAGGCCCAGCCGATTTGCCAGTTTAGCCTGAGCCATTTCGATCGGCATGATTACCGCATCCGTCATGCCCAGTCCAGTGATTTAACAGTTTTAGCGCAATTGGAACAGCAATGCTGGTTGCCTGCTTTACAAACATCTGCAACCAAGCTGGCGGAGCGGCTGGACGTTTATCCCCAAGGCCAATTTGTGTTGGAACTTGATGGCCAAGTTGTCGGTGTGATTTACTCGCAACGCATCCTTGACCGTCAATTGTTGTTGACAGTGTCAGTGGATACTGCCGAATGCCTGCATCAGGCTGATGCCCCAGTCGTCCACCTGATAGCGGTCAATATCCGGCCAGATATGCAGCAAAGGGCGTTGGGCGACCGATTGTTGGAATTTATGTTGCAACGCTGTAGCCTGATGGAGGGCGTGGTATCGGTGACGGCAGTGACACGCTGTAAGGATTATCAGGCCGATAGGGATGGCCTTTTGGGACGCTATATCCGCCAACGCAATGCCCAAGGCCGTTTGCTGGATCCGGTGTTGCGTTTCCATGAATTGCACGGTGCTTGTATCGAAGGTTTAGTGCCAGCCTATCGGCCTTTGGATCACGGCAACCAAGGCAATGGGGTGTTGGTGCATTATGATATTCATCAGCGTCAGCGTGATGAATGGCAAACGGATGTTACTATTAATACTGTCTACTTTAGCTCCCATCAAATTAAAGAATTTGTTACTGATGCCATCAAACGCTGCTTGGGCGACAAGTTGGCGGC
The DNA here is from genome assembly GCA_028713595.1 of Methylovulum sp. Classification (GTDB taxonomy): domain Bacteria; phylum Pseudomonadota; class Gammaproteobacteria; order Methylococcales; family Methylomonadaceae; genus Methylovulum. The sequence goes on from JAQTNZ010000030.1 coordinate 3,768, forward strand.
TTTTGCTCCAGATCGGGGCTTAATGGCGATGGGTTTGGATTCGGCGGATTTGTTGCAATTGGGCGAATATATCGGCGGCCATTATCAAAGCAAATTGGAACCGGCTTTTTTTTTCCATTACAGTACCCCTGAAAAAATCATTGCATATCTAGGTAAACGCTTGCTGGCTACCGAAACGTCGGCAATTGTCCAAGCCCCGGCATCTATCGCCCAGGATATTGCTATTATCGGCATGAGCGGTAGCTTCCCTATGGCGAAAGATTTAGCGGAATTGTGGGAGAATTTAGCTGCAGGTAAGCACTGCATTAGTGAGATACCGCCGGAGCGGTGGTTGTGGCAAGCAATCAGCCCTGAATTGGCTTGGGGCGGCAACACCACCAGCAATTCGTGGGGCGGGTTTATTGATGGGATTGCCGCGTTTGATGCCGACTTTTTTAATATCCCGCCTAGGGATGCCCAGTGTATGGATCCGCAATTGCGCCTATTGATCCAACATATCTGGTTGGCCTTGGAAGAGGGTGGGTTAGACCCTGACGTATTTGCGCAAACACCGACTGGGGTGTTCGTTGCCGCTGCCCCTAATGACTATCGCCACTTGCTGGCTAACGCCGACCAGCATCCTGAAGATGGCACAACTTTATTCAGTTCGGCCATAGCCAACCGTATTTCTCAGTTATTTGACCTGCAAGGGCCTAGTGAATGTTATGAAGCGGCTTGTGCCTCATCCTTGTTGGCCATACATCATGCGGTGGTGGCACTACAGCAACGAGAATGCGAACAGGCAGTAGTGGCGGCAGTCAATCTGCTGATTACACCCACCCGCCATCAAGCGGCGGAGGCTTTAGGGTATTTGAGTGCTGATGGGCAAGCCCGATCTTTTCAAGCCGAGGCCAACGGTTTTGTCCGTGCCGAAGGGGTGGGGGCGGTGCTTCTCAAACCTTTGGCGCACGCTTTGGCGGCGGGCGATCATATCCATGCGGTCATCAAGGGTACGGCAGCGATACATGGCGGTAAAGGCCTGTCATTGACAGCTCCGAATCCGGCGGGCATGAAGGCGGCGATGGTCAAGGCTTACCGCGTGGCGGGGATAGACTCTAGTACGGTGTCGTATATCGAAGCGCATGGGGTAGCCTCGCCTTTGGGTGATGTTCAAGAGATTCATGCCTTAAAAACCGCTTATCAGGAGCTTACCCAAGGCTTGCCAAGTGAAGTTACAGCACATCCCGTCTATGTCAGTACGGTCAAACCTTGTATAGGCCATACTGAATTGGCTTCCGGTCTGGCGGCTTTGCTTAAGGTGGTTTTGGCGATGCGCCATCAAACTATTCTCGGCTTACCCCATTTTACCCAGTTGCATCCGCAGATTTGCCTGCAAGATAGCCCGCTGCATATTGCCCGCGAGCACCATGCTTGGCAAGTGCGGCATGATACCAATGGCAAACCCTTGCCGCGCAGTGCCAGCATTAATGGTTATGGGGATGCCGGAGTTAACGCCCATCTGGTTTTGCAAGAATTTAGGGAAACCAGGGATTTTAATCAAGTTGAAACAGGCCGTTACCTGATAGTGTTATCAGCACAAACGGAAGTGGCTTTAGTGGCTGTGGTCGCACGGCTTGGGCAATTTTTAAGGGAAAGCGAGCACTCGTTAGCCGATGTCAGTTACACTTTACAGGTCGGGCGTAAAGCCTTGGCAAAACGTCTGGCTTTGATTGTCGATAACCACCAGCACTTGTTTGAAGCGTTACAAGATTATCAACGTACTGGCCAGATACCGACTTATGCTGATACGCGGATATATTCGGGCAATAAAGAAATGGTGTGGTTACAAGAGGCGTGGGCAGCCAACCATTTGGAAGTTGTGGCTGCATACTGGCTGCAAGGCGGGTCAATCCCTTGGGCTAGATTCTATCAAGGCAAGCCAGTCCGGCGGCTGTCATTGCCGACTTATCCGTTTGCCACCACTTCATATTGGTGGACTGACAGCAAGTGCTCCACTGCATCTGGCAACCCGAACGATGGGGCTATTGCCGATGCTGATTTCAGCACCTTCCTGCAACAGCAAGCCGCCGATATTTTGGGGATAAATTTTTCTTTGCCCCCAGATAAGCCCTTATATGCAGCGGGCTTCACTTCCTTACATGCCTTAAGTTTGAAAGCGGTATTGGAGCAACAATACCAGATTGCTTTTCCGGTTTGTGCCATTGACGTGTACTGCCCGTTAGCCGAGCTGGCCGAGCAACTGAAAACACGGCTGGCGACATCGGTCTCTGCAAGCCCTACGGATGGGCAACTTTTGCCCGTGCTGAAATCCGATCCGGCGCAGCGTTACCAGCCGTTTCCGCTCAGTGACATTCAGCAAGCGTTTTTGTTAGGCCGCAAACTAGGCCATGCTGACAGCCAAGTCGGTTGCCATATTTATCTGGAGATTGATTTTGCGGCTTTGGATATTTATCGCCTGAACCAGTCCTGGAACCGTTTGCTGGCCTACCATGACATGTTACGCGCCGTGTTTGCCGACGGCCAGCAATGCGTGTTGGCACAGATTCCGCACTATCTTTTTAAAGTGATAGACCTGCGCCGCCAAGGGACACAGGCACAAACTGATGCCTTGGATAGGCTACGTTTGAAAATGTCGCATCAGGTGTATCAGCCGGAGATATGGCCGCTTTTTGAAATTCGCATCAGCCTGAGCCAAACTGGCTACCGTCTTCACTTTAGCATTGACGAGCTAATTGCCGATGCCACTTCGGTCGAATTGTTGTTCCAGCAATGGCAACAATTGTATGAACAACCGGAGACTACTTTGCCGAATTTGGAATTGTCGTTCCGTGATTATATGTTGGCCATGCAAGCGTTTGCCAGCAGCCCACGCTATCGGCAAGATTTGGGCTATTGGTTGGACAAGCTTGCCGTCTTGCCCGCCGGCCCGCAACTGCCGATGACAACCAGGCAAAGCGCTGAGCGGGTGAGGTTGGCACAAACTGTAGCCGCACCACAATGGCAAACCCTTAAGGCACGGGCCAGCTTGCTTAAAGTATCCCCTACCGCCTTGTTATTGGCGGTGTTCTCGCTGATTTTGCAAAGCCGCAGCGAAACGCCTTGTTTTACCCTGATTTTGACGTTGTTCAACCGTTGGGGCTTGCACCCGCAGATCGGGCAAGTTTTTGCTCCGTTTATATCGACCACGCTATTTGCCGTTGAAGATTCGGGTGGTTGTAGTTTTGAAGCGTTTATCGGGCAGATACAGGCAAACTTGTTTGCCGATTTGGATCATAGCAGTGTCAGCGGCATTCAAGCGCTAAGGGAGCTTAAGCACAGCAAGTGCCTGACCGATACGCCACCTCTGCCTGTGGTGTTCACGTCATTGCTGGGCACACAGAGCGGACGCGGGTCGCAGAGTTTTTTGGAACAAGTCGGCTATTGTGTCACCCAAACCCCGCAAGTGCTGTTAGACCACCAACTGTATGAGCAGGATGGCGAATTGCGCTTGAGTTGGGATGTTGCAAACGCCTACTTTCCCAACACCAGTATGGAGAGTTTATTTGCCGATTATGGCCGGTTATTGGCCTATTTGGCAAACGCCCATGTTAAGTGGCATGAGCCGATTGCCGACCTTATCCGGCTTGCCTTGCCATTTCGGGCTTGCCCATCAAAGCAGCGGGTATTTGCCTTGACCGACCAGCAACAGGCTTATGCGTTTGCCAAAAGCACCTATGGGGCGGGTATCAGTTCACAATTTTATAGCTGTTTTGAGATCGAACAGCTGGACGTGCCGCGTTTGCAACAGGCTTGGCAAAAATTGTTGGCGACCCATGAGGCGTTAAGGATGGTCATCAATCCTGATGGCACGCAAACCCGTCTTGAAACCCTGCCCCCATATGAAATCATCGTCCATGATTGGTGCGGCGGCAGTCCAGTGGACAAGGGCTTCGCCTTAAAGTCGTTGGCAAAAAACATGCTGGCGGGTAATTGTCCGCTGGGTTCTTGGCCTTATTTTAATATCCAAGTCTCTTTGCTGGATGCGGATAAAAGCAGGGTGCATTTTTGTATGGAATTACTGATTGCCGACGTGCCCAGCATCAGCTTAGTGCAGCAACAGTTATTTTACTATTACCGTCATCCTGACGAGACTCCCCCCAATAATACAGTCTGTTACAGCGATTATTTATGGGCTTTACAAAATAGCCAGCAGAATGCCCATTACCACGATTGCATCCAGTATTGGGAGAAAAAATTTGCCGATATTCCCGGTGGGCCGAAGTTGCCTGCCGGCAATCCGGCAATCAGCCGGAGTACCGTACGGCTTAATGGCTTGCTAACCCATTGGGGCGGCATTAAAGCCATGGCCAGCAGTTTGTCGGTATCCCCCAGCATAGTCTTGTTGGCAGCTTACGCGCAAGTGCTGGCGGCCTGGTCAGAAACACCCGCTTTTACTCTTGTCATGCCCATTTGGCAACGGGAGCCTATCCATACCGACATTGATGGTGTCGTTGGTGATTTTACTACTATGAGTTGGGTGACGGTAGTAAATGACACGACAACATTTGCCCAAAAAGTGTCTTGCTATCAGCAAACCGTACACAATGATCTGGCGCACCGGGCGGTCAGCGGATTAAAAATACTGCGCAAATTGGCGATGCGGCAACGGCTTGACCGGACATTGGGTTTTCCGGTAGTCTTCACCGATTTTGAACCCTGCCATGCCGAGTTATGGCAAGGTTTCCGTTTATGCGTAGAGATGAGCCAAACCGCCTTTGTCGATTTGGATTGCCTCAGCTCTGATCAGGGTGGGCGGTTGGTTTTGCATTGGGATGTGGCACAAGGGCGTTATCCAGACGGTTTGGTGCAGGATATGTTCGCCGTTTACCAGCGTTTGCTGGTCTATTTGGCCGACTGTCCGCAGGCTTGGCAAGAGACGGATTTTAGTTTTTTAATCAAACCCCATGCCGTTGGCAACGGCTAGTTATTTTTCGTTACGGCCTAAAGCCCATTAAGTCCGGCCAGATTGCTAATGGGGAGTTGCAAAGGTTATGGGTTGCATAATATAGTTATAAGTTATAAAAAATTAAAATAAGAGTGTTGACAAAACATCACACTATAATTAATGACCCCGCATAAATATAGCAGCCACACTATGTCTTTAAGCGTTAATGATTATGGAACCTTAAACCGTTGGAACCAAACTGCCAAGCCTTACCCCTTGGGGCGGTGCTTGCATGAATGGATAGAAGATCAGGCGCACCATTGCCCGGATGTCGTGGCCTTACGCTATAGCGGACAGGTGCTGACTTATGCCGAACTTAACCGGCGGGCCAACCAGTGCGCCCATTATTTGCGCGGTTTAGGTGTGGGCCCAGGGCAGATTGTCGCCGTGTTGATGGACAGGTCGCCAGAATTGCCCATCGTCTTGTTGGCGATTTTAAAATCCGGCGCGGCCTATTTGCCTTTGGATAGCCATTATCCACATGAACGTTTACGGCTATTGCTAAATGATGCGGATGTGTCGGTAGTGCTGACGCAACAGGCCTATCAGTCCCGGCTGGATGATTTTGACGGCACTTGCTTGAGTTTGGATAGCGAATGGGCTTATCTGGACGGGCAGGCCACCGATAATCCACCACCCCGCGCGGTAGCTGACGATGTGGCTTATGTCATTTATACCTCCGGTTCCACGGGTAAACCTAAAGGCTGCATGATTAGCCATCGGGCTATATGCAACCGTTTGCTATGGATGCAGGAGCATTATCAGATAACCGCCGCTGATAATATCATGCAAAAAACGCCGTATACGTTTGACGTTTCGGTGTGGGAGCTGTTTTTGCCTTTGCTGGCAGGCGCTTGCTTGGTGTTCGCCAAACCGGAAGGCCATAAGGACAATGCCTATCTGGTCAGGCTTATCATGGAAGAACGGGTGACGGTCTGCCATTTTGTCCCGTCCATGTTGCGTTTTTTCCTCAACCAGCCCGAAGTCGGTTTATGCACGACATTGACGCGGGTGTTCACCAGCGGCGAGGCCTTGCCTTATGATGTGGTGGATGTTTTTCTCAAGACCTTACCTGCGCAATTGCACAATTTATATGGCCCTACCGAAGCGGCGGTTGATGTCAGTTATTGGCGTTGCGAACGGCGCGGCGACCAAAAAATCCCTATCGGCAAGCCCATCGCCAATATCCAGTTGTATATCCTTGACCCCGAATTGCGGCAAGTGCCGATAGGCGAAATTGGTGAACTGCATATTGGCGGTGTTGGCTTGGCTAAAGGTTATTTGCACAGGCCGGAGTTGACCCAAGAGAAATTCATCAATCATCCATTTGCCGAAGAGAGTGGCGCAAAGCTATATAAAACCGGAGACCGGGCGCGTTATTTGCCCGATGGTAATATTGAATTTTTGGGCCGTTTGGATTTTCAGGTCAAAGTCCGTGGTTTCCGTATCGAACTGGGCGAAATAGAAACGGCACTCAGAAGCCATGCCGCTGTTGCCGATGCGGTGGTGCTGGTGAGGGACGCTGACAGCGGCGACCCGAAATTGGTTGCCTACATAGTTGCCCAAGAGGCTGTGACGGCAAAACAGCTACATGATTACAGCAAAAACCAGTTGCCGGACTATATGCTACCGAATCGGGTGGTTTTTTTGGCGCAATTGCCCGTCACCGCACACGGTAAGGCCGACAGGGAAGCCTTGCCGTGGCCTGTGGATGATGATGGCACAGGCGCGATAGCACCCGTGGCGGTAAGCCCGCTGCAACGGCAAACGCAAACGCTTGAAACCTTGCTGGCAATGGCCAAAGCCATAGTGGCGGTATCGGTATTACAGCCGGACGATGATTTGTTTGATAGTGGGGCGACCTCATTCACGTTAGTGCGTTTGGCGGAAACTATCCACCAACATTTTAACGTGACCGTGCCGATAGCGGTGTTTTTGGAACACGCGACGGTCACGGCCTTGGCGGCCTATATTGATGCCGTTTTGGTAAATCCTGCCGCCGATACAGGGGGGGCTGTCAACGCAACCCCCAAGCCTTGTGTGGCTGCGGTTGGGCGTATCGCTTTGCCGGCGGTTGATTTTAATTGGGCGGCTTACCGCCAAGTGCAGATACGGCGGCTCAGCCCTACCACAATCAGCTCTGAGGTGTTTGGGCAATTTTTGGCGTTGCTTAAACAAGGCGGCAATCCAGGGCAAGCGAAATATTTATATGCTTCGGCGGGCGGCCTTAATCCTATCCAAACCTATATTTATGTCAAACCCCAGGCGGTGGCGGGTTTGGCGGCGGGGGTTTATTACCATCATCCCATTGCCCATCAGCTGTATTTGTTAACGCCCGCTGCGGCTATAGACCCTAGCGTGTTTTTGGAAACTGACCGCCCTTTGTTTGCCCAAGCGGGTTTTGCGGTGTTTTTTATTGCCCAACTGACGGCGATTGCCCCGATATACAAAAGCTTAAGCCCGGCATTGACCGTGCTGGAGGCAGGCTATATGGGGCAATTGTTACTTAGCCGCCAGAGCGGTTTTAATCTGGCCTTAGCGCCGGTGCTGGGAGTGGCGTTTGCGCAAATACAGGCCTTATTCCGTTTGGATGACAGCCATCAGTTTATCCATTGCCTGTTAGGCGGCACACGGGCGGCGGATGAAAGCGCCGCCGATTACGGTTACGGCACAGGGCTTAATATCAGCGGCCATCTTGATGAGCTGGCCGGTTTTGTCGCCCCGACCGCCGCAGAAACGGATTTTCCTAGCCAAGCCGAGCGTGACCTTTTACACGGCCAACACGCCCAATTAAGGGCTATAGCACAAGACGGGCAGGCAGTACCGTTGGCGGCTTATCAGTCTAGCGAGCTTTATTACCAAACCCGCAGCGCCCGCCGCCAGTATCTTAAGCTAAGCGTGCCAATTACTGCGTTTAGCCAGTTATTGACCCTGTTTAGGGGCAAAC
>JAQTNZ010000031.1 GCA_028713595.1 Methylovulum sp.
GATGGCGACCAAAATCAAGGTGCCGCCCATGGTGGGCGTACCCGCTTTTTCATAATGCGATTGTGGCCCCAATTCGCGGATGCTTTGGCCTATTTTATTGCCGCGCAAACGTCTGATCATCCAAGGGCCAATGATCAATGAAATTACCAATGAAGTCAGCACACCCAAAATGGCACGGAAAGTCAGGTAATGGAATACCCGAAAACCGCCATCGACACTCATCAAATAATCCGCCAGATACAGTAACATTGCTTAATTCCTAGCCTAATTTCCAAACTGCCCAAGCAAAGCGGCAACCACATGCTCCATGTGTTGCGCCCGTGAGCCCTTAACTAAAATAGTTTCATCGCCTTTCAGTTCCTGCTGCAAGGCCGCTATCAAATCCGTTTGATTGGCAAAAAAATCCGCACCCGCACCAAAACGCGCCACGGCAAAACGGGCATCATCGCCGGTAGCCAATAACCTGACCACACCCCTATCCTTGATCAGTTGGCCTATTTGCGTGTGCAGGGCGGCACTTTCCGAGCCTAATTCACCAAACGCCCCCAGCACCAACCAAGGCGTACCGCCAGCTTCCATCAACACAGCTAGTCCCGCCGCCAGCGATGCCGCATTCGCGTTATAGGTGTCGTCGATAATCCGGTTGCCCAAACGCCCGCGCAAGGGCTGCAAACGCCCTTTTACCGATTGCACGTTCGCCAAGCCACCAACAATTTGCGCCAAGCTTAAGCCCAAGGCCAAACCAGCTGCCGTGGCCGCCAAGGCGTTCAGGACATTATGCCGCCCCGCCAAGTTCAAGGCCGCCTCCACCTCACCTTGTGGGGTGGTTAGACGGAATACGGTGCGGAAAGTTTGCCCGGAAAATTCACTGCGGATAGCATGGGCGCTAATATCGGCTGACCCTTGCAAACCAAACGACAACACTTTCCGGCCGCCTGCAAGGTTTTTCCAATACATAAAATAAGCGTCATCACTGTTAAGGACGGCGACCCCACCGGCTTTGAGCGTATCGATAATTTCGCCTTTGCCACGCGCCACCCCGTCCAAACTGCCAAAGCCTTCCAGATGGGCGGCCCCGGCATTGTTCAACACCACCACGTCCGCTTGCGCATAGCGGCTGGTATAAGCTATTTCTTGCGGATGGTTGGCGCCCATTTCAATCACCGCGAAACGGTGCGCGTCATTGATGCGCAACAAGGTCAACGGCACACCAATATCATTATTCAAATTGCCTTGGGTAAATAAAGTCTCACCCACCATCGCCAAAACGGCGGCAGTCATTTCCTTGACCGTGGTCTTGCCGTTGCTGCCGGTAATGCCGACCACTTGGCATAAAGCCTTACGCCGCCAAGCCCCTGCCAATTGCGCCAAGGCCAAGCGGCTATCCGCCACTACAATATGGGGCAAGGCCGTAACCGCGCCAGGCTGGACAATAGCCGCAATCGCCCCAGCCTGTTCAGCCAGCCCGACAAATTCATTGCCATCAAAACGATCACCCTTGATAGCTACATATAACTGGCCTGCCTGCAAGGTGCGGGTGTCTATGCCGACCGAATGGATGGCGACATCAGCACCGTTATGCTGTCCGCCCACAACAGCGGCAATTTCACTCAATAACATAACCATCATTTGCCCCATCTTGCCAGGGCATCAAGCACTATCTGTTGGTCACTAAACGGATATTTCACACCTTGAATGTCCTGATAATCTTCATGGCCTTTACCCGCCACCACAATACAATCCTCTTCACTGGCCCTGGCTATCGCGCTGTGTATGGCCTGTTCACGGTTTGCCAGCACTTCGGTCTTGCTGGCATCACAACCGGCCAAAATATCCTTGACGATGCTGGCACTGTCTTCAAATCGGGGGTTGTCATCGGTGACAATCACATAATCCGCCCGTTGTCCGGCACAAGCGCCCATCAGCGGACGTTTGCCGCTATCGCGGTTGCCACCACAGCCAAACACCACCCACAAGGCGCCTTGACAATGCTTACGCGCACTGCGCAAGACTTTATCCAAAGCATCAGGTGTATGGGCGTAATCAACAAAAACTAAGGGCTGTTGAGTGCCGCCAAAACATTCCATACGTCCGCAAATGGCTTGCAGACGAGCCAATTTTTCAATGGCCAGCCCAAAAGGCTCGCCCATTGCCAACATCGCCGCCAACACCAACAAGACATTTTCGACATTAAAATCGCCATATAATGGCGCTTTGATGGTTTCCCTGACAGAACGCCAAGCCACTGTCAATTCAAGGCCATCAGCATGGGCGTAGCTATTGGAAACTTGTAGGGTCTCACCTTTCGCCAGCGTTTTCCCATGCCGACTGACTCCCCAAATCACCGCCGAGGCCGGCGTTTCGGCAAGCATCCGCCCGCTACCCTCGGCATCAAGGTTGATGACCACAAATTCCAGCCCGGGCTGTTTTAACAACAACAACTTAGCTTCCAGATACGCTTCCATCGTGCCATGATAATCCAGGTGGTCGTGGGTGAGATTAGTGAACACCACCCCCTTAAAATTCACGCCATTGATACGTCCTTGCGCCAAACCGTGCGAGGAAACCTCCATCGCCACCGCTTGCTTGCCTTGGCTTTGTAAATTGGCCAACAATTGTTGGACGGCTAAGGCATCGGGGGTAGTATTGGCGGTTTTGGCAAGCTGCCCCCATTCGCCCCAGCCCAGCGTACCGATAATGCCGCATGCATCGAGCGTTTGCGCCAAAAATTGGCTGCATGAGGTTTTGCCATTGGTTCCGGTAATGCCGATCACTGCCATTTTTTGCGATGGTTGCCCATAAAAGCGGGCGGCAAGTTGGCCTAGATTATCGCTTAAACCGTCAATAGCTAATGTTGGCACAGCCGTGATGGTGGTCGCCAACGCGGCCCCGTTTCCGGCGGGATCATAAAGGATTAATGGCGCACCTTGGGCAATGGCCTGCCCGGCATGGCTCAAACCATGCTGTTGGCTGCCATTCAGGGCGATAAAGGTATCGCCTGGCCGAATTTGGCGGCTGTCCAATGCCAAGCCATTCACCCACAGAATGGCCAATTCTGGAGGCGGGGCGGGAACCAGTCCATCTAACAAAGCGTGTAGGTTCATTGGCGTGTGTTATTGGAGTTGTTGGGTTAATAAAATGGGCATGGTTTCCACTTGGTCTGGAGCCACATCGAGTATCCGTAACGCGCCGGTCATCACTCTGGAAAACACGGGGGCGGACACCAAGCCACCGTAGTATTGCCCGGCGGACGGTTCGTCGATCATGACCACCATCACCAGACGCGGATCTCTTGCCGGGGCTATGCCTGCAAACACCGAGAAATATTTTTTCGCCATATAACCGCCGCGACCACCGGATTTTTTTACCGTACCGGTTTTGCCCGCGACCGTGTAGCCATCGACCCTCGCCTCATAAGCCGTACCGTCTTTGGTGATAACCTGTTCCATCATGGCTCTGACACTACGCGCAGTTTTTACCGAAAACACCCGCTGTGCGCCATCGTCTTCTTCCCGTTTTAGCAAACTGACAGAATGCAACACGCCATCATCAGCCAAGGCGGTATAGGCTCTCGCCAATTGCAAGGCGGAGGTGCTCAGGCCGTAACCAAACGACAAGGTGGCGCGTGCAAAATCATTTAAGCGATGGTAGTCAATCAAACTGCCGTTGGCTTCACCGGGAAAACCGGTTTTTGCCGAACTGCCAAAACCAAGCTTGCGGTAAACACCCCAAAAATATTTAGGCGGCATCCTAAGCGCCATTTGGCTAACGGCGATGTTGCTGGATTTTTTGATCACCTTGGTCAAATCCATCGTGCCATAATTATGCACATCCTTAACTGTGCGGTGGCCTATGGAAAAACTGCCATTGGTATAAAACATATCCGTCAGCCTGACATAGCCGCCTTCAAGACCGGCCGCCACCACAAACGGCTTGACCGTTGAACCTGGCTCAAACACATCATTGATGGCGCGGTTACGGTAAGAGCTTTTTTGTTTGGTGTTAGGATTGAATGAAGGCTGGTTGGTCGCCGCTAACAACTCGCCGGTTTTGGCATCTAAAATCACCAACACACCCGTTTTGGCCTTGTTTTCCGCAACCGCCCGCTCCAATTCCCGATACGCCAGATATTGGATGCGCTCATCAATGCTTAATTCGATATCCTTGCCTTTGACGGCTTCCTTACTGTCGGTCACGGCAACCACATGCCCTTGCCCGTCCTTGATCACCCGCTTGCTGCCGGAAATGCCTTGCAAGGTTTTTTCATAACCGGCCTCCACCCCTTCCTGACCAACATCTTTAGCATCGGTAAAACCCAACAAATGCGCAGCCACCTCACGGGTGGGATAAAAGCGTTTATATTCCGGTTCGATAAAAATGCCGGCGACCTTTAAGGTCTTGATTTGCTCTCCAATCGAAGGGTCAATCCTACGCGCCAGATAGACAAATTGCCGGGGTTTGTCAGCTTTGACCAAACCGGCCACCTTACCAACCGGCAAAGACAGCAATTTTTCGATTTGCGCGATTTTCAGGTCTTTTTCTTTTTTATAATCATTGAGCACCTGAAGCTTTTCCTCTTCAGTCATCTTCATTTCTTTTTCTAAATGGAGTTGCTCTTTTTTAAGCTTGCGGAAAGCCTTTTCCATTTGCTTAACCCGCGCCTCATCATCTTTTTTGACTTCATAGGCGTTGATAATAATGGAATGCACGGGTGTACTGACTGCCAACGGTTCGCCGTTACGATCCTTAATCATGCCCCGCGATGCCATAATCGTCTGCACACCGACATGCTCGTAGACATTTTCCAATTTGCTGTCATATTGGTAAACGAGCTGAAGGTAAACTGCACGACCGATCAGCACCACCATACACAGCATCATAAAAACAAGCAGGAAACGTCTTCTGCCCGTAAAATCCGTATTCGGCACAGGTGCTGTTTTTTTCAATCGGAAGTCGATCATTCAGGCATTAAGGTTTGAGATAAATAATTTCTTCCCGCTTAGGGACTACCAGCTTAAGCTGGTTCAGCGCGGCGGACTCGACCCGATTTTCTTCCAAGAGCATGGTGATCTCCAATTGCACTTGCCCCCACTCGATTTCATATTGGTCAAGAGCCGCCTGTTGCTGTTGGATTTCAATAAAGACCAAACGGGTGCTGTACTGGTAATAGACCACCGCTATCGCCGACACCAACAAGGCCATAAACAACAGGCCTATCCCCAACACCCGCCATGCCGCCATTATGCCTTCTCCGCGACCCGCATAACGGCACTGCGCGAACGGACATTGTGCGCAACCTCTTGTTCGCTGGCCTTGATGGCCTTACCGCCTTTTTTTAAAACACCTTTAGTAATGTCGGCCTCTTTAATGGGAAATTTGCCCGGATTGTATTTTGCGCCGGATTCGGCACGAAAAAAACGTTTGACTATCCGGTCTTCAAGGGAATGGAAAGAAATGACCACCAACCGCCCGCCTGGCTTCAACAAATCCATAGCGTGCAACAAAACCTGTTTAAGTTCGTCCAATTCGCTGTTGACAACAATCCGTATCGCCTGAAAAGAACGGGTTGCAGGATGCTTGTGCTTTTCCCTAATAGGGACTGCCTCTTCGATCAGTTTTGCCAATTGCCTTGTCGTGGTCAATGGCGCTTGTAGGCGCTGTCCGATAATTGCCCTGGCAATACGCCGCGCAAAACGCTCTTCGCCATAGTCAAACAAAGCCGCCACCAAATCGGGTTCTGACACTTGCGCCAGCCATTGGGCGGCGGACAGTCCGGCAGACCTGTCCATACGCATATCCAGGGGGCCATCGTGCAAAAAACTGAAACCACGTTCGGGATTGTCAAGTTGTGGCGAGGAAACGCCCAAGTCGATTAAGATACCATCAACCTGCCCAGCCACTTGTTCAATGACAGTGCCCGTATGCAGTTGTGAAAAACAGGCGTGGACTAAGGTAAAGCGCGGATCCTGTTGCAAAAACTGGGCAGTGGCCGAACCGATGGCATCCAAATCCCGATCCAACGCCAGCAGCCGCCCGCCCTCACCCAATTGCGCCAAAATAGCTTGGCTATGCCCCCCGCGCCCAAACGTACAATCCACATACAGACCGTCTGCCCTAATCGCCAACTGCTCCAATGCTTCCGCCAGCATGACGGGCAAATGTTCCACTTACTAATCCTCATTAAAATGATAAATGCCCCAAGTCCTCGACACCTTCGTTATCGTTGCTGTCCAACCAATCCTGTTCTTTGGCATTCCAAGCGGCTTCATGCCAAATCTCAAACTTGTCAAGTTGCCCCACCAAGACAAGTTTTTTGTCCATGCCGGCAAAAGCCCGCAGCTTTTCGGGTAACAAAATACGGCCTTGGCTGTCCATTTCACATTCGGAGGCATTGCCGATCAGAAAACGCCTAAGCTTGCCTGCGGCTTTATTCAGGGTAGGCAGTTGCCTGATCGTGTTTTCAAGCTTTTCCCATTCCGGCAAAGGGTACAACCACAAGCACCCGCTTTCCCCCGTACAACGCTCATTAACGGCGACAGTGACAATCATCTGGCGTTGGCAACACTGCTGTAAGACTTCCCGATAACGGGTGGGAATGGCAATACGCCCTTTGTCATCGAGATTGATTGAACTGATGCCGCGAAACAAAACCCACCCCAATTCCCAAAAAATCCATTTTTTTACCCATTTACACCACATTTAACCCTAATTAAGCGCACTATAGATTCCATTCAACAGTTAGTCAAGAATGATTTTGGATTGAAATCTTGCTTTTTTGACAATAACTTACAAAGCCTTGGCGGACAGCATGGGCAATATGCGGGCAATGTTGACAAATCTCAAGATTTATCAATAAAGTGAGCCATTTTAGTGCAGGGGATTTTCGGAATAAAGAATGGATGCCGCAAGGGCTTAAGATCGGGGTGTCATATATCTGTAACAGAAAAAGGACGTGATGCACCCTATAAATGGTATTAATTCACAAATCACACATAAAAAAAGCGGTAAAGCTCTAGTAAGAAGAAAGAGTTGACCTGTAAGCCGGGTTCTGTCGAGAACAGCCATTCATCTAGGCTGCAAGTCACCTTACAGCTCAAGCAATCTACCCAGGAACCGCGCGGGCCACGCGTCTGTCCCTCTATTTGATCTTGCTCCGGGTGGGGTTTACCCTGCCACACCTGTTACCAGTTGCGCGGTGCGCTCTTACCGCACCTTTTCACCCTTACCTGCCTAAGACAGGCGGTTTATTTTCTGCGGCACTTTCCGTAGGTTCACACCTCCCAGGCGTTACCTGGCACCCTGCCCAGTGGAGCCCGGACTTTCCTCCATTTTATCGCAAGGATAAAACAGCGACTGCTCGGTCAACTCTTCCATCCGCCAGTATAACATATTTGTTTATTTAAATGTTGCCTGACTTTAATATTTTATTGTTGCGTCGCCAAGGCCGCCTGATATAACGATTTTTTTCGCCCTCCCGTAATTTCGACCGCCAAGGCCACGGCGGTTTTAATCGAACATTCCTTAAGCAAAACACCCAGCACCCTCAATTGTTCTTCAGTAACATCCTGTTCGGCCTTGACCACCGCCGCGCCATCGATAATCACCACAAACTCGCCTTTGCGCATATTATCATCCCTCTCCACCAAGGCCACCGCTTCCGCCAGTGTGGTTTTGACAATGGTTTCGTGCAGTTTGGTCAGCTCCCTGGCGATGACAATCTCCCTATCCAAAGGCAACACCGTAGCCATATCTTGCAAACAGGCCAAAATCCGGTGGCTGGATTCATAAATCACCCAAGTGACCGGCGTTAACGCCCGTTCACCAAAAAAAGTCTTGCGTGCCGATGACGTTCTGGGCGCGAAGCCCTCAAAGGTAAACTGGCTGACCGGCAGGCCCGCCGCCGATAACGCCGCAATCAGGGCGCACGCGCCAGGAATTGGCACCACATCCAGCCCCGCCTCTTTCACCAGCTTGACCAAGGGCATACCCGGATCACTTAACAACGGCGTTCCGGCATCGGACACCAAGGCAATGGACAAGCCCGCCCGCAATTTTTCCAAGAGTGCGAGCGAAGCCCTATCTTCGTTATGCTGATGCAACGACACCCGCTTATTGCCAATGCCATAGTGCCGCAACAACATACCAACATGGCGGGTATCTTCCGCCGCAATCAAATCCACTTGCTTTAAGGTCTCAATGGCCCGAAAACTGATGTCGCCCAAGTTACCTATCGGCGTGGCAACAACATATAATTTGCCGCATTGATTTGCCATCTGCAATTCTCCATTCTTTGAAAAGGCGCGCCAGCCAAGCCGTGATGCGCACCGCAATGATAATAGGCCGCGCCAACACCGCCAAACGAAGCATTATAACAGCATCACCAAGGCAAGCTTCGGCCTACCGGAGCTGAGGCCAACTTAATCCCACGGGAACAAGTATAAAAAACTTGTACACCAAGATAACATGCAACCCAAAATCCTCCCTTTCCCAAAAAATTCAGACCCTATTCAGCAAGCAAGCCTATGATAAGACAAAATTGGTACTATATTTATAGGAGTTCGTCATGAGCTTATCAATCAAAAAAATAACTTTATTGGTGTTAATGTCAGGTATGCTGGCCGGATGTGCGGTCTATCCTGCCCATCCCTACCCGGTGTATGCCGCCCCACGCCCTGCGGTAGTAGTACGGCGACCTTATGTTGTCGGGCCACCACCGGTTATCATCCGGCGTGGTTATGGGCCTCGCCCTTGGGGCTATCGTGGCTGGCATCATTGGCGCTAATGCCCCAAGCCGTTTGGACGGGCGGCAAGCCCCCCCATACAATCATTTGATAAATATATTATTATTTGTTACTCATGAAGCGAGACCATGCTATTTTTTGCCCGTAAAGCCAAAGCCCCACATTTGCTGCGTGGCGAGCAGGCCGAACAACAGGCGCTTGATTATTTACAAAAACAAGGCTTGAAACTGCTGTGCCGCAATTTTCGCTGCCCACACGGTGAATTGGATTTAATCATGGCCGACAAACAGACGCTGGTGATTGTTGAAGTCAGGTTCCGCAAAAATTCGCGTTATGGCAGTGCCTTAGAGAGCGTCACAGCCGCCAAGCAATCGCGTATAATAGCCGCAACGCATGTCTATTTGGCTGCCCGCCACCACAATGGCCCGCTACGTTTTGATGTGGTCGCCTTGTCCGGTGACGGGCAGTTGGACTGGATAAAAAACGCTTTTTAACCACCGTAATTTCATGAGCTTACAAGATAGAATCATTAACCACTTTTCAGATAGCATCCAAGCCCAAGAAGAAACGATGGGCAATTTATGCGAGCTGATTGAATACGCCTCGCAACGGCTGGTCTCCAGCCTATTAAATGATAAAAAAATCTTCACCTGTGGTAATGGCCGCTCCGCCGCCAGTGCGCAATTGCTCTCCTCGGCCTTGCTCAACCAGTATGAGCGCGACCGCCCTTCGCTGCCAGTGATCGCCTTAAGCTGTGATGCCATCACCTTAACCGGCATTGCCAACGACCATCATTTTGACGAGATTTTTGCCAAACAACTCCGCGCCTTAGGGCAAAGCGGTGATATTCTGGTGGCTTACTGCGACAGCAACAACGCCGCCAACGTAGGCAAAGCCATTGCCGTGGCGCATGATAAGGACATCTCAGTACTGGCCTTAACGGGCGGTAGCGGCGGCATGATTTCGCCCTTGCTGCATGAGGTTGACATAGAAATCCGTGTGCCCTCCAACTCCCGCGCCCATATCCAAGAAACCCATATCCTAATCACCCATTGCCTTTGTGATTTAATTGACCATCAACTTTTTGGTTAAGGTGCCACCATGAAAAAATACCTCGTATTACTGACCGGATTGCTTGCCCTAAATGGCTGCACCACCACCCCCATTAACGAAACGGAACTGGCCGCCGAACTGGCCCAAGGCCGCCGTAGCCGCGAACAAATCATCAGCGACCGCGCCATTGAAGCCGACAGCTATGACGAACTCAACGGCGACAAAGCATTGGCGGCGCAAACCCATATCAACGTCCACGCCTTTGACGGCGCGGCACTGGTGACAGGCGAAGCCCCTACCGAAGCCCTAAGGAACAAAGTCATCAACATCGTCCGCTTGGTGGACGATGTCAAACTGGTGCATAACAAAATCGCCATTGCCGCGCCTAGCGGCATGGATTCACGTGCCAGTGACACACAACTGACCGTCGATATCCGCGCCGCCCTGAACAAAATCCGCACCCTCCAAGGCTTTAGCCCCGCTATGGTCAAAGTCTACGTTGAACACGGCGTGGTTTACCTGATGGGTAAAGTCCACCGCAACGAAGGGACTGTCGTCATCAACTTGGTCAGATACCAACCTAATGTCAAACAAATCATCACCGTCTTTGCATACCTTGACTGAGCTGCCGCCCTTACCCGCTGGCTTTTTGTCCGCGTTGGCGGACATTTTTGCCGCCGCCGACCTGTTGACCGCGCCCGAAGACTGCTGGACTTACGGCTATGACAATAGCCGCCGCCATGTCCTGCCGCAAGCCGTAGTGTTCCCGACTAGCCATGAGCAAGTCGTCAGCACCGTAGCCGCCTGTAACGCATTTACCATCCCGTTGACCACACGCGGGCGCGGCACAGGTACTACGGGTGCAACCGTGCCGCTCAAAGGCGGACTGGTCATGTCGCTGGAACGCATGGATAAAGTGCTGGAATTTTCGCCCGATAACCGCTACATCAGGGTACAACCGGGTATCACCAACCAACAAGTGCAGGACATTGTCAAAGCCAAAGGCTTTTTCTGGCCCCCCGACCCGACCAGCGCGGCCTTTTGCAGTGTCGGCGGCAACCTCGCCTACAATTCCGCAGGCCCTAAGGCCGTCAAATACGGCACACCCAGGGAAAACACCTTAGGCCTACGCGCCGTCACCGGCGCGGGCAAAGACCTGCGGGTCGGCGTATTCACCAGCAAAGGCGTGGTCGGTTATGACCTGACCCGCCTGATTATCGGCTCGGAAGGCACCTTAGCCATCATCACCGAAGCCACTTTAAAACTCACCCCCCTACCCGAAGCCACCAAAACCCTACGCGCTGTTTATCAGGACGTGTTCGCCGCCGCTAAAGCCGTCGCCGCCATCATGGCGCAACCCGTCGTGCCTTGCGCCTTGGAGTTTATCGATGGCAACGCCATCAACATGATCCGCCAATACTCCACCTGCGACCTGCCCGAAAACGCCGGGGCGATTTTAATGATAGAAGTCGATGGGCAACGCGAAGGCTTGGACAGCGCCGCGCAAAAAGTCGCTGACAGTGCCAAGAATGAGGGCTTATTGGACATCCGTGTCGCGCAAACCCGTGAAGAAGTGCAAGCCTTGTGGCAAACCCGCAAAGACCTCTCCCCTGCCCTGCGCAAAGTCGCCCCGAAAAAAATCAACGAGGATGTTGTGGTTCCGGTCACGGAGATACATGCGCTGATCGCCGGACTAGACCAACTGTCCAGCCAATACCAACTGCCCATCATCAACTTCGGCCATGCGGGTAACGGCAACATCCACGTCAACCTGCTGCTCAACCCCGATGACCCCGAACAAAG
>JAQTNZ010000032.1 GCA_028713595.1 Methylovulum sp.
GCCCGGCAATTGTTGTTGGCTGTCAGCAGCATGGGGGTTCCGGCCGCGACCGAATATCTGGACCTGATTAGCCCGCAGTATGTCTCTGATTTGATCGCATGGGGCGCCATCGGTGCCCGCACCACCGAAAGCCAAGGCCATCGTGAGCTGGCTTCCGGCGTGTCTTGCCCGATTGGCTTTAAAAACTCCACCGATGGCACGATTAAGATCGCCATCGATGCGATTGGGGCGGCGATGAGCCCGCACCATTTCCTGTCGTTGACCAAAACCGGCCATTCGGCGATTTTTTCCACCACCGGCAACGAAGACGTGCATATCATTTTGCGCGGTGGCAATGACCGCCCCAATTATGATGCCGTCAGCGTCGAACAAGTTGCCGAAGGCTTGTTGAAGGCAGGCCTCAGGCCTAACATCATGATTGATTTCAGCCATGCCAATAGCCTGAAACAATGCCAACGGCAGTTGATTGTCGGCGAAGATGTCGGCGCCCAAATCGCCCACGGTGACCACCGCATTATGGGCGTGATGATTGAAAGCAACCTGAAAGCGGGCAGCCAAAAAATTGTTGACGGCCAAGCCCTGGTCTATGGGCAAAGCATCACCGATGCCTGTTTGGCTTGGGAAGACACGGTGCCGTTGCTGTATGACCTGGCCGAAGCCGTGCGCAAGCGCCGCGTTGTCAATCCTGACCGGAGCTTAAAAGTATGATAGTTTATGTGAACGGCGCTAGCCGTGAGTGTGCCGACAACAGTTGCGTCGCTGATGTATTGGCGGATTTAGGGTTAACCGGCAAAAAAATCGCCGTCGAACTGAACAAAGACATTCTGCCGTTTAACGAATACGCCAGCCAAACCTTACGGGCTGGCGACCACCTGGAAATTGTCCATGCCATTGGCGGCGGCCAAGACGATTCGTTTATCCTAGCGGGCAAAGCCTACCATTCACGCTTGTTGGTCGGCACCGGCAAATACAAGGACTTGGAAGAGACCCGTTTGGCTATTGAAGCCAGTGGTGCACAAATTGTCACCGTGGCGATCCGGCGCACCAATATCGGCCAAAATCCTGGCGAACCTAATTTGCTGGATGTCATTTCCCCCGACAAATACACCATCTTACCCAATACCGCCGGTTGCTACACCGCCGATGATGCGGTCAGGACGTGCCGTCTGGCGCGGGAATTGTTGGGCGGGCATAAGCTGGTCAAGCTGGAAGTGTTGGCAGACCAAAAAACCTTGTTCCCCGATGTCGCGGAAACCTATCTGGCCGCCGAAAAGCTGGTAAAGGACGGTTTTGATGTCATGGTCTACACCAATGATGACCCGATAGCGGCAAAACGCTTAGAAGCCATCGGTTGTGTCGCGGTGATGCCATTGGCAGCACCTATCGGCTCCGGTTTGGGGGTGCGCAACCCGTACAACATCTTGACCATCGTTGAAAACGCCACCGTTCCGATTCTGGTCGATGCCGGGGTCGGCACAGCATCGGATGCCGCCATCGCTATGGAGCTAGGCTGTGCCGGAGTATTGATGAACACCGCGATTGCCGATGCGAAAAACCCCATCCTCATGGCTTCGGCGATGAAAAAAGGCATAGAAGCCGGGCGTGAAGCCTTTCTGGCTGGGCGCATGCCCAGACGGCGCTTTGCCTCCGCATCCTCGCCCATTGATGGCTTGATTATCTAAGCCGTTGGCCGCCCGAAGCCCCGCTTCGGGCGGTACATTCCCCTTGCCGTACCCATCTGATTATTATGCTTGCTTCCGATACACCCCTGAAAAAAATCCGTAGTTTTATCCGCAGGCAAGGCCGCCTGACCACAGGGCAACAACTGGCTCTTGATACCCATTGGGACAGCTATTGCCTAAGTCCTGATATTGGCTATGATTTTAATGAAGTTTTTGGCCGTAGCGCCCCGCTGATTTTGGAAATTGGCTTTGGTAACGGCGAAAGCTTGGCAAAAATGGCCCAGGCCAACCCGGACAAAGATTATTTGGGCATTGAGGTGCATCGGCCCGGTGTCGGGCATTTGCTGATGCTGCTGGCGCAAGGCAATATCAGCAATGTCCGAATCTATTGCCATGATGCCATTGAGATTCTTGAGCAAAAAATCCCTGACCATAGCTTGGCGGGCGTGCATTTGTTTTTCCCTGACCCTTGGCCGAAGAAAAGACATCACAAACGCCGGATCGTCAACCCCGGTTTTATCGGGTTATTGCTTAAGAAACTGGTGGCGGGCGGTTATTTTCATGCCGCCACGGATTGGCAACACTATGCGCAGTGGATGCTGGAGATATTGGCCGCCGAACCCCGGCTGCACAACACCAGCGCGGCGGGTGACTATTGCGCACGGCCTGACTATCGGCCTTTGACGAAGTTTGAACAGCGTGGTTTGCGTTTAGGGCATGGCGTATGGGATTTGATTTTTAGGACATAGGCGAATGGCGTTCCAGACACGGCCTAGCCATTGGTTATGGATAACCAATGGCCGAAAACCCCGCCTTTAACTGGTTTCCGCCGTTTGGCTTTCCAACTGCATGGATTTGACCATAATCGCCAACTCGTCGCGCTGGCGTTTTAAAGGCGCCACTTCCGCTTCCAACGCGGCAATGTTTTCCGCCACCGTGCCTTTGGATTCGTTAATTTTCCTGAGCATCTGCAAGCGGCCTTCGATCTGCTTTTTGTGGTCCTTAATTTGCCGCGCCAGCGGTGACAGGGCGCTGTTGCTCCAAACGATGGCATCGTCATGGGCTTGTTTGATGATATGCTTGGCTTTTGAAATCAAGGTGCTATACAACTTATCCACGACAATGTGCTGCTCGGTCATGGTGACTTTGGCACTGGTGCGGAACGCTTCGCCCTCCTCAAACACCTGCTCAAGCTCCACCTGATATTTCTTAATGTCAAACAGTTTCGGTTCGATTTCTTTAAAACCGTATTCGTCCTTAAATTTTTTGTGTATCGCCTTCACCAAACGGCGGGTTTCATTGGTGATGTCGGTGGAATCTTGCAACATATCGCGCAAATCATCAAACAGCTTACGGATATTCTGTTTCATACCCACCGTGGTCAGGCTCTTGGTGATATCATGCCGGGCGGTATTGATGACATCATTGACTTTTTCTTCAGCAAAAGAATCAATCAACATTTTCGCCTGGACGATAAACACGCGGCGGCTGGATTGGAAGTTTTCCACATTCGCCATGTAAACGCTTTGCCGGTCACGGGTTTCCGCCATCAATTTGCCGGTCATGTCCTGGTTATGGAAGTCAACCTTCCTAAACTCTTCCAATTGCTCAGTGGCGTGCGTCAAAGCCGTCGAGGTCAGGTTAATGGACTCATTGACCAGACCGCTAATGTCACGCATGATGGTCGCCGCCATGATATTGCGCTTGTCGCGCAAAATGTCATTGGCAAGATAATTTTCCAAGCCGGCTATCCGGCTTTTTTGCAACAACGCATCATCGCCTTTGATTTTGGCGAGCAAGGCCTGTTTGGCAGATAGAGGGAAAATGGATTCTTCGTCTATTTTTAAGATAGTGGCCGAGGCTTTGATTTGCGACTTGATGGAACGGTCATAATCATTCTTGCCGCCCAGATCATCCCACATCGCGTCAATCTTGTTCATGACCACCGCCAAGCCTTGGCGTTTGGCGCTACGGGCGCGGCTGATATGGTTCAGCCAGATTTCCAAATCGCTTTTGGTGACCCCGGTGTCCGCAGCCAAAATAAAGACAATGGCTTGGGCGCTGGGCAACAGGCTCAAGGTCAGCTCCGGCTCGGCACCTAGGGCGTTCAGGCCTGGGGTGTCAATAATGGACAAGCCTTCTTTTAGCAAAGGGTGCGGAAAGCTAATCAGGGCATGCCGCCAACAAGGGATTTCCACTGTTTCGGGATTGATGATACCCTGGGTTGCCGCTTCGCGCTCATTCCATAAACCCAACTTGTCAGCCATCTCACGCGGCACTTTCTTGGTGGCGACCAGCTCTTTAAAAACATGCTGCATTTGCGTGGGCGAGCTGGGATCCAGCTCGAATTTCGTCCAACGCTCAGGGATGGTCTTAAACTCTGCCAGGGACATATCTTCAAGGCGGCTTTCGATGTTCAACAACCGGATATAACTGCCGCCTTCGCTATCATAAAAAAGCTCGGTGGGCGACATGGTGGTGCGGCCTGGTGAAGACGGCAACAGCCGCACACCCGATTCGGCAAAAAACATCGCATTGATCAGCTCGGTTTTACCGCGCGAAAATTCCGCTACAAACGCCAAGGTGATTCGGTCATTTTTTAAACTGTACAGGATATTTAAAAGAGTATTGGTGCGATGAGCATCATCCATCCCATAGCGACCCAGCCATTGCTGGTACATTTCTATCGCCTGTACCAGATTTGCACGCCATTGCGAATATTCGTGCATTTTTTCTTTAAATTCCAAGTTCCTCATGGCAAGCCTTTTGTAAAAAACACGATTTTAGTAAATGAATCGAGACTGCAAGTTTATCTGACAATTGTAGCCGAAATTTCCACAACCGTTAGGATAATCAGTTATTATTTTTGGGTATGCTGAAAATCGCCGCCTTCAAGCCCATACAGGCGCTGATAAGCCTTGATTGCTTCGACCTGACCGCTGGCATCAGCCTGCAAATAGCCAATAATGTCAGCCAAGGTTATTATCGCCGTGACCGGCAACCCAAAGCCATCACTGATTTCCTGAATGGCGGAGCGGCCATTTTGGCCTTGTTCCTGCCTGTCCAACGCAATCAACACGCCTGCCGCTTGGGCTTGGGACTTGCTTATGATGTCCACGGATTCCCTGACCGAAGTGCCTGCGGTGATGACATCATCGACAATCACCACCCGACCTGCCAAAGGCGTGCCCACCAAATCGCCACCTTCGCCATGATCTTTGCTCTCTTTGCGGTTAAAAGCAAACGGCATGTCATCGCCAAACAAGTGGGAATAAGCCATCGCCGTGGTACAAACCAAGGGGATGCCTTTATAAGCAGGCCCATACAGCATATCGGGCCGGATGTCCGATTGCTGCAAGGCCTGGGCATAAAAGCCCCCCAATTTCGCCAGCTTGGCCCCTGTATCAAATAAACCCGTATTGAAAAAGTAAGGGCTAGTGCGCCCTGACTTCAAAAGAAACTCACCGAACTTCAATACCCCGCACTCCAGTGCGTAGGCAATAAATTCTCTTTGATAATCGAACATATACTCTTCATCAATAATGTGGGCACCCACCGCGCCCACGCTTTAAGCCCGACAATAGGCCTGTTTAAGAAACAAACAGGCCTTTATCATTTATTTGCCGTTCTTCAAGGAAGCAATCCCAAGCAGATTACGCGCCAAGTACAAAATGGATAAAGCACCGCCCATTTCAACGGTCAGGTTGCTATGCTAATAAAAAACGCGCCATTTTTCCAGAAATCTCTATTTTTGTTCCGATTTTAAATTGCCCCTGCCACCTTAAGTTTTTACTCCAAGCAAGCTTTTAACCGCCCAAGCTCCATTATACTGCCCTATGACACAGCATTTCTTCCTTATTAATAGTAGTGGATATGACTAATTTGACAAGGTAGTGACAAAAATTGTCAGTATTTTAACCGTTTGCTGGGCATATCCGCCCTAATTAGGCCTGTCAGCAAGGCAGGAATTTTTGCAGCACACTGTCCAAAAAATCCCAACCCTGTGCCGTGCAGCGGTAATGCCCGTCTACACAGGCCATCAAGCCTTGCGCCACGCAATCCGATAATGCCGGCTCCAAGCTGGCAGATGCAAGCCCTGTCACCTTCTGATAGTGTGCCAGCGAAAAACCTTCCCGTAAGCGCAGCTGGTTCATGACAAATTCTAAAGGCAAATCGGCACGGGCAATAGTGCCTGCGGCAACGGGGTGATGGCTGGCCCGCAAATACTGATCCGGGCTTTTGGGTTTCTGGGTGCGCACAATATCCTCTGGCAAAGCGCGGGTCATTTTGCCATGCGCCCCCGCGCCTATGCCCAAATAATCGCCAAACCGCCAATAATTCAAATTATGCCGGCATTGCCGCCCTGCTTGGCCGTATGCGGAAATTTCATATTGCCGGAAGCCCGAATCCGCCAGCAAGGCTTGCCCGGCCTTTTGGGCCATAAATATCGCCTCGTCATCAGGCAAGGCGGGTGGGAACTTATAAAAATAAGTGTTAGGCTCCAAGGTCAACTGATAAAAGGAGATGTGCGCAGGTTCCAAAGCCACGGCGGTTTGCAGGTCTTTTTGGCTACATTCGGGCGTGGCATCCGGCAAACCGAACATCAAATCCAAATTCAGGTTGTCAAAGCCCGCATAATGGGCGATTTCTACGGCACGGATAGCTTCCTTAGCCGAGTGGACACGCCCTAGCTTTGCCAATAAGTTATCTTGAAAGCTCTGTATGCCTATCGACAGGCGGTTAATCCCCAAGGCCTTGAATTCGGCAAACTTATGGCTTTCAAACGTGCCGGGGTTCGCTTCCAAGGTAATCTCAATATCATCCGCTAAGGTCAGCTGCCGCGCCACCCCCGCCAAAAGGCGGTCAAAAGCTTCGGGTGAAAACAGGCTAGGTGTGCCGCCGCCAATAAAAATGCTGCCCAGCGGACGCAAACCACCGTATAACGCCAAGTCTTGCGCCAAATCAGCCAGCAAGGCCGCTATATAATCGGTTTCCGGTAGATTGCCTTTGACCGCATGGGAATTAAAATCACAATAAGGACATTTTTTTATGCACCACGGGACATGTATATAAAGGCTAAGCGGCGGCAAGGTCAAGTAAGGGCCTATATAAAAAACTAAATGGCGTTAATTCTACCATTAATGGCCGGGCGGCAAGGTTTTATGTGCAGCCCATCAGCACCGCAACGCCACTTATTGCAGTCTATACATTACGAAGGCATTATTGGGTGTTAGAATACGGGAATCATTTCTCTTGCCCCCCATTTACGGCAAGGGATCATTTAACAAACATTTAAGAGGACTGTATGGCGAACTTGAAGTCTTTGCCCGCATTGGCCGGAGCGGTGCTGGCCGTCATTGGCATTTTATATATTGCTTTCCATTTCATATTCCTTAATTTGTTTGTTGATTTATGGTGGTTCCAATCCTTAAAGCTGGAAACCTATTTTTGGCTAAAGCTGCTGTATAAGTTTTTTCTTTCTGGCTTTGTCACCTTGGCTTTTTTCACCATTTTTTTCCTGCACTTTTGGATAGCCTCGCGATATTTGGGCTTAAACCCGCCCGATGATGTGCTTCATGATGCGGCAAAACGCCGGAAATTCCAAGCCCTTGCCAACTCCTTCATGAGCGGGTCGGCCAAGGTCTATACGCCGATTTCGTTGATTTTGGCGATATTCATCGCCATCCCTTTCTACACCCAGTGGGAAACCTCGTTGCTGTATTTTTTTGGCAGGGATTCAGGGGTCAGCGATAAGGTTTATGGCCTTGATGTCAGCTTTTATTTGCTGTCCTACCCGATCTACCAACTGATCCAGCAAGAATTGCTGGGCGCCGCCATTTTGGTGTTCGGCATGGTGGGCATCTTGTATGCGTTGGAACATAGCATCATCCCCCACCAGCGTAAAGATTACCCGGTCGGGGCAAAAATCCATTTGGGCTTGCTACTGGGCTTTATCACCGCCTTTGTGGTGTGGGGCTTTATGTTACAACGGTTTGCCCTGCTCCATACCGACAGCCATGAGCCGATTTTTTATGGCCCAGGATTTGTTGAGATACGCTACCAACTGCCCTTGATCTGGCTGGCAATCGCCACCTTTTTGGCCGCCGCCCTGGCGGCCGGCCGGTTTATGTTTTCCCAAAAACACCCGAAAATGCCGTTGCTGGTGACACTGGCGATCTTTTTATGCGCCTTGGTGCTGCCCAAAATCAGCTTTATCCCGCAACTGATCCAACGTTATGTCGTCAACCCCAATCCGGTCAAGACCGAACAGCCGTTTATCCAAAACAACATTGACGCCACGCTGGATGCTTATAAACTGCGCAATATCAAACAAGCCGATATACCGATTAACCTCAACGCCGCCAAAGACATCGAAACCTGGGGCACACAAAAGCGTTTTGAGAACATTCCGGTATGGGATCGGGAGTTCATTATTGACAGTTACCGGCAATTGCAGGAAATACGCCCTTATTACCACTTCCGCTCGGTTGATGAAGATCGTTATTTTGTTTTGGACCATACCCGCCAAGTCAATATTTCCGCCCGCGAGCTAAACCCCTCCAAATTACCGCCGGAAGCGCAAAACTGGGAAAACCTGCATTTGCGCTATACCCACGGCTATGGCGCGGCAATATCCCCCGCCGCACAAGATGCCGACAAACCGCAAGTCTGGTATCTGCGTGATTTGAACATGGGCTCCGACTTCGGTTTTGGCACCCAGCACCCCGACATTTATTACGGCCAGGAGCAACTTGATTATGCGATTGTCCCCAACAACCTCGATATAGTGGGCATTGCCGGCACCGACCCCAGCATCAGCACCCCTTATCATGGTGAAGGAGGCATCCCTATCCCTTCATATTTCCGCAAGGCCCTGTTCGCACTGTATCTGAAAGATGAAAAAATCTTTTTTTCCACCAACATTTCCACCGAAAGCAAGCTGAAAATTTTCCGTAACATTAATGAGCGGGTCAATAAACTGGCTCCATTCTTACATTTGGATAAAGACCCTTATTTGGTCATCACCAAAGACCGCTTTTACTGGATCATGGATGCCTACACCTTGTCCGACAAATACCCGGTCTCCAAACCGATGGGTGCCGAATTTCAGGAAGGCGCCGAGCATTTCAATTACATCCGCAACTCCGTCAAAGTGGTGGTGGACGCTTTTGATGGTGACGTGGACTTTTATATAGCCGATGCGCAAGACCCTATTATCCGGGCCTACAGCAACGCCTATCCTAGTCTGTTCAAAAAACTGGCCGACATGCCGGACGAATTGCGCAAACATTTGCGCTACCCGCGAGACCTCTATACGGTGCAAATGCAAATCTATGCCAAATATCATCAGGACAATCCGGCCTTATTTTACGAACAGGCGGAAACCTGGCAATTTGCCAATGTCCGCGACAAACCGGTACTGCCTTATTATCAGACCATGGATTTTGGCAATTGCAATGACAGCGAGGAGTTTGTGCTGATCGACCCGATGACACCGGTCAATCGGAATAACTTGAGCATGATTGGTGTTGCCAGCACAGTGGACAATAAAAACTGTGGCTCGGATTACCAACCTAGCATCACGGTGTATAAATTTGGCAAAGACGTGCAAGTCAATGGCCCTGCCCAGATTGAAGCGCTCACCCAACAAGTGCCGGAAATTTCGGCGCAATTTACCTTGTGGGGGCAAACCGGTTCGATTGTCGAAATGGGGCGTATGGTGATCTTGCCGATGGGCAACACCGTGCTGTATGTGCAGCCCATTTACATAGCGTCAGTCAAAAACAAAATGCCGGAACTGACACGGGTGATCGTCTCCATCGGCAATGAAACCGTCATGGACAAAACTATAGCTGGCGCATTTGATAAGCTTAAACAAATCTTTATCAAAAATGCCGAGATCGGCAAAGCTACGCCACTGACAATACCGGCCAGCCATTAGGTAAAAGCGGGCATCCGAAGGGCTGATGGCCCTTCGGGTCGCCGTCATGAAACAAAAACGCTGCCGTTTGGCATTGCCTAATGTATAGCCCGGATTTTGGCGCAATTTATTGGGTGGTCTTTTAGGTTTTTGTGCCAGAGGCAAACTAGCAATAAGGGGAAGTCGATGGGCAAAGGCCGCTGCCTATAATCGGCAGGCGTTTTTCAAGCGGGGTGTGTTTGGGAGCGGGGGGGGGGGTAAACCATACCAAGAGGCTTATAAAGCGTCCCAGTATGGTTTAGAAGGTCTTACAACATGGTTTTCAGATCTTGGAAGCCTTTATAAGCATTTCTTAATTCTTGTTCCGCTTCTTGCAAAGCATTTTCTTTAGCTTTTGCACGGGCTGCTTTCAATTTGTTGTTGGCTCTTGAACGGGCCATATCAACTTTGTCATTGGCATTGATTTCTTTGCTGGCATCCAATGCGTCCTTAATTAATTTAGCGACCGCTTCGCCGTCTGAACCGCTGGCAATGGCATCGATAGCCAGTTTCACTTTGCCGGAAACCATATCAATCGCTTCGGCAGGCGCATAGACAACTCTGCCTGGATCAGTTTCAGCAACAGCAACCGTTGAAACGCTGCCCATAGCAGATGCAATCACTAAAGAAAGTAAGATTTTTTTCAAGTTTTTCATATTTCACTAGTCCCCTAGTTGTTATTTTCATAAGATTCTGCCTGCATAACCATTGTTTACAGCTATGTGACAGAATTATTCTAGCATATTTTTAAAGGTTTTAATCTTGAAAAACATTTAAAAAAACGGCTTTTTAGGCATTATTTTTAGGTCGGCCACATTAAAAGCCCAAAGGCCAAGCTTGATGGGTTTATAAGACCCGCCAAGCCTGGCCCCTGTCAAATGGACAGTCTATTTTTTTATAGGGCCATCAGGCTCCTTATTAAACAATAAACCGGACCGGCTAACAATAGCTTATTTGTGGTTTGCGTCGTAAAGGTCTTTCATTTCTTTGTAACCAGTCAAGGCTTCTTGCAATTTGGCTTCAGCAACGGCCTTGTTGCCTTCTTCAAAGGCATCACGCGCGATTCTTAATTTGTCATTGGATTTTTGACGTTGGCGCTCAGTCAGTTCATAACGGAATTCTTTTTGCAGCTGACGCGCATCGTTAATTGCCTTAACAATCTCTTTTTTGTCAGCGCCTTTTTGCGCCAAACTAACCGCTTCTTCTATTTTTGCAATAGAGCCTTCGGCAGCCGCCTTAACCGCTGCTTCACCGGCAGGTTCAGCAAAAATAGGTGATGAAGCCATTGCCATCGCAGCCGCCATAGCCATAGAAATTACGGTTTTTTTCAATTGTTTCATTAAATTAAGCCTTATTAGTTAAGATTTGGTAGTTGATAATGAAGCTAGCCAACAACAATACCACACAAAAATTATGGTAATAAAATCA
>JAQTNZ010000033.1 GCA_028713595.1 Methylovulum sp.
TGGCTGCGTAGTTAAGCAAGCCATTAGCATACGGTTTGCCCAGAAAATCCAAAAAGTGCCTAAAAATATGAAATACGCCATTTCCGTTGCCATCCCCACTTACAATCGTGCCGATTATTTGCAAGAAACCCTTGAGGCCATCTTGGCCCAAACCTATCCGGCCACTGAGATTGTTGTGGTTGATGATGGCTCGACCGATAACACCTCACAGGTACTGGCAGGCTTTGGGCAACGCATCAAATCATTGCGCATTGGCAATTCTGGCTGTACGGTGGCACGCAAAACCGCCATTGAGGCCTCGACCTGCCCTTGGCTGGCTTTTTGCGACAGTGACGATGTGTGGTTGCCAAATCATCTTGAGCGGCGGGTGGCTTTGCTGGAAAAATACCCGGCGGCCAATTTCAGTTTTTGCAACGCCGAATTTTTTGGCCCTACGGCCATTGACGGCGGTAGCATCTACGATTACGCGCCAGCCGGATGGTGGGCGGGGCTGGGAGTTGCCAATACCGACAATTGCTTGCTGTTGGGGGAGGAGTTGTACCTGCACATGTTGCGTTTTAATCCGGCGTGGCCTAGCTCCTTGGTATTGAGCCGTGATTTATATCACAAGATAGGCGGCATTGATCCCCGTTACGCGTTTATGGTCGCCGAAGACGGGGATATGGCCCGCAAGGCGGTCTTGCAGGGTTGTTCTTTGGCCGATTTTTCGGTCACGGTAAGGCAGCGCCGACATGAGGGCAACACGTCGGGCTCGGAGTTAAAATCACGGCTGGGCAGACACCGGATTTTACAGGATCATATCGATTTGGGCGTTGCCCCCGGCCATTGGCACGATGATATTAGGCAAGCGCTTGAAACGACATTGCAAGACGCGTTTTTGCTGGCCTATTACGACCAAGACCAACAGGCCATGCGCGATATTGTCGGCAAACTGCGCTTCACACGTTTGTCATATAAAAATCAATTACGTTTTTTTGTCGGCATGATACCCTTGTCCGTTAGCGGACTTTACCATAAACTGGCCTTATGAAAACGGCTATGGCCGCATCCGTTGGCAATCAGGCCAGCTTTCTAAAAAAGCTGGATTCTATCAGCCTATCCGGTAAACGGTACTTGCCACTAACCCTGGCTGTCCTTGTCCATCTTTTGTTTTATGGCCTTCCTTCTGCCCACTTTGTTTTGAGCTTGCCATGAACCCCCTGATAAAAAGCATCAAATACCATCCGCTTACGGTCGCCCTATTTAAAGCCTATTATCAATTCCGTTGCCGTAAGCTAAAAAAGATTATTTTTGTCGCCACCACAGGCCGTAGCGGCACCATGACCTTGACGAATATTTTTAACGCCATCCCAGGTGCTTGCCACGCCGAGCATGAGCCATACCCCATCATGTTTGATGATGTCCTTAAAGCTAAGGCCGCAGGTGATGAGGCTTACGTCCGTAACGAATATTGGCGGAAAAAAGCCATCAACCTAAGACGCGCCGCCGCAGGTTATGACTTTTACTGCGAAGCCAACCACTTGTTCATCAAAACCTATATCGAATATGCCGTGGAAGATTTTGGCGATAAAGTCGCTGTCATCCACTTGGTGCGTGATCCGGTGAAAGTCGCCAATTCGATTTATGCCCTACAGGATTATCCGGGTACCCAAGCCGGCAACCAATGGTGGCTGGACTATACCGCAGGTGGCAACCATATCCGTATTGCCGATTGGCTCGATAACGACCCCGAATTTAAGCATCCTTTTTACAAAGCCCTCTGGTATTGGTATGAGGTCGAGGCGCGTATCGCCCATTGGCGGCGGGCGTTGCCACACATCCTGTTTGTGGATTTTTATACCGAAGATTTTAATGATCCGCAAAAAACCTTTGCTTTGCTAAAGGACTTGGGTATCGCTTTTGATGAGGCGGCCTTAACTACTGAAATCAACACCCAAGCCAATACTCGTGAACACCAAAAAACCTTCAATCCTTTGCCTATTGACCAAGCCATTGCCATGAACGGACAATTTAAACAATTATTAACGGGTCTGGGGTACTGATGGCCGCGCAAATCCACCGCGTGTTGGTGCTGGATGCCGACATGGTTTCGTGCCTGAGCATCGTCCGATCATTGGGCAGACAGGGTATTGTTTGTGATATTGCCGCCAGTGACGGTTTGTCGGTGCTGGCTGGCTATTCGCGCTATGCCGGGCGGCTTTTCCGGCATCCCAATCCCCTGACCGATGCTGAGGCTTTTATTGGTTTTATCAGCGGGCATTTACAACAACACGCTTATGATTTGGTTATCCCCGTTACCGAACGCAGCCTAATACCCTTAGCCAACACCGACAAGCTGGGGCAGTGGGCGGATATTTTGGCGATAGCGCCCCGCGCTAGCTTAAGCAAGGTCTTGGACAAACGGCAAACTATGGCTTTGGCGCAACAATGCGCCGTGAAAGTGCCGTTCAGCTATGCCGTTGACAGTGTCGATGCTATTCGTCAGCTGTTGCCGGAACTGCGCTTTCCGGTGGTGTTAAAGCCGGAAAGCTCCATCCCCAATGCTGACATCCGCCAACACTTGAGCGTCGCTTACGCGTTTAATGACAGCGAGCTGCTTAATTTGGCGGCTGGGTTGCTGAAACATTGCCCGTTATTGCTGCAAGAATATAGCCAAGGCGTGGGTACGGGCATCGAGTTGCTTGCTGACCACGGCGAGATTGTCTATGCTTTCCAACACCAGCGCCTGCATGAAGTGCCGCTGACCGGTGGTGGCAGTAGTTTCCGCAAAAGCATGGCCTTAAACCCTATCTTATTGGCGGCGGCGGCAAGGCTGATAACCGCCCTGCACTGGCATGGCGTGGCGATGGTCGAGTTTAAATGGCAGCCGGACACCCAAGATTACGCGCTGATGGAAATTAACGGGCGGTTTTGGGGGTCATTGCCTTTGGCCTGTGCGGCGGGGGCGGATTTTCCTTGGTTGTTGTCCCAGCTATGGGTCAATAAGTGCCGTCCGGCTTCGCCGCATTATCAACAGGATGTGTATTGCCGCAAACTGGCAACTGACATTTATTGGTATGAGCAAGTGTTCAGGCAAGCGGAAGGGCCACGTTTGTTTGCTTACCCCAGCAAAGCGCAACTGCTTAAGGATGCTTTATGGGCGTTGCATCCCACCCGTCATGCCTTTGACGTGCAGCAATGGCGTGACCCGTTGCCTGGGTTGATGGATATGGGGGGTATCGCTAAAGAGTATTATCAGCGTTTTTCAGGGTTGCTGTCGCTGAAGTGGCAAGCCAAACGCCACCGTTCGGTGGCGATGCAAAACCGTTTGGCGGCACAGCTTAAACAGGCCCACCGTGTGCTGTTTGTCTGTTACGGCAACATCAACCGCAGTGCCGTGGCGCAGGTGTTGGCCGAACAGCGCGTGGCCGATAGCCAATTAAGCTTCGGTTCGGCGGGTTTTCATCCTGTGGCAGGCCGTCCGGCGGATGCCACTATGGTCGCCATTGCCGCCGAACACGGCGTGGATATGTCCGCTTGCCGCTCGCAAACCCTCAATAAGGATATGTTGGCGCAAGCGGGTGTGGTGTTGGTCATGGAGTTGGCCCAGCTTGCACGCCTTAAGGCCGAATATCCTGAAGTCGGCAAAAAAGCCTTTTTGTTGGGGACATTAACGGCAACAGGCCCATCAAATGAGTTGGAGATTGCCGACCCTTATAACCAAGAAACCGCAGCGTATAGCCATTGTTTTAAGGTGTTGGGTGCGGCGATTGACCGCTTGGCGCAACTTAGGCCAGGTTGAGTTTTTATCTGTCCAGAATGGCTTGGGATTTGCCGCCCGCTATAGTTTTAAAAAAAACGCCAAATGCCGCCAGGCAAGATAAGCCGCCCATTTTAAAGTCGGGTATACCGCCAAGCCGCACTGGGCGTATTGCAGGGAGGCCAGTTTTTTGCCATCAGCCGCCAATTCTTCGCTAATGACCTTGTACAGGTAGGATAGGCTGATGCGCGTGTAATACAAAGCGCATGGGCTGCTACAGGCCATCAGCAAATGTTGGTAGGCACTGACTTCCAGCAAGCGTTTGTTTTGCAGGCTCAAGCTGTTGGAAACCGAAACGTCCCGCCGCTTGGCGGGGGCGTTATGCACGGCGCAAATGCTGGGCCTGAACAAAATGGTGTCGGCGGCATCACATATCCGTATGAACATGTCCATGTCCTCGCAATAACGGATGTGTTCCCAAAACCCGCCTATTTTCTCCAATAACGCTTTGCTGACGATGGTGATGTTCATGTGCGCATAATCGGGATACGATAAAATTTGTTGGCGCGATATTTGATAAACATCATAATCCGCCAATTTTTGCCCGGTTTTTAAAGACCGTTCAACGTTAGGCATCATTTTTTCGATAATGACATTGCCATCGGGGTCTTCAACCTGAATGCCACAAAAATAAACGTGGGCATCCTGCCGGCTCATGCACTCGACCGCCGTTTGCAAATGTTCGGGCCTGCACCAGTAATCGTCATCATCACAAAAAGTGATATAGTTGCCTTGGGCTAAGGCAATGCCTTTGTTCCTGATCGCCGAGGGGCCGCTGCCCTGGGTATCGGGGGCATGGATTTCGTGCCACTGTACCCGATGGTCGTAATTTTGTAGCAGTTGTTTGGCAATGTTGCGGTTCTCAAGGCTGGAGCCGTCATCTATCAGCAAAACCTCATAATGCGGATAGGTTTGCGCTTGGATGGCATTTAAACAAACGTGCAGCAATGCGCCCCTATTACGGGTTGGGATGATAATACTGATTAAAGGGTCGGCATTCATAAAATCAACGTTGGTTTAGCCAAGAGAGGGCGTGGTTAATGAGTTTCTCCCGATCTTGGGAGCGCGAAAACGTGTGGTCGGCATCGGGCATAGCTATGCGCGTCAAGGCCTTACCGGCCAAAACAGCCTGCCAGCGGGTTGAGATGGAAACCAATTCATCAAATTCTTTGCCTATCAGGCTATAGCCGCTCATCAGCAATAATAACGGGCCGGAAAACTGCGCTAGGCCCTCGCGCATTTTTTCCTGATACGTGGGGAGGTTGCCAAATTCTTGGATCGCTATCTGTTGTTGGACGCTTTTAAGAAAGCCGGCATTGCGCCATAAGTCTGCCAGTGAGCTGATGGCGGTGATGGGATTGAATTGCAGCTTGAACAATTTTTGCCAAAAGCTTTTTTGCATAATGCGCATTAGGTAATAATGCTTGATATAGGTGCGGGCTCTCGTCGATTGGTTGCTTACCCACGGGTTTTGCATAATCAGGCCGCTGACACGCGAATCCCGCCACGCGTACATCATGATGGCGGAAGCGGCATTGCACTCGCCCCATAAGATAACGCTACCCAGTTCGGGCATAAGTGCCATCATTTTGTCGATAGCGGTGGCAATGTCAGCATTGATGCCTTCAAACCCGACAAACTCGCCGGCACTGTCACCAAAGCCCCGGTAATCAAAACGCAACACCGGATAGCCTTCACTGGCAAGGCGGCGGCTCCATAAAATGAGCTGCCTGGCACAACCGACCCGATATTGCGGCCCGCCCGCCACCACCACGACAATGCCGATGTTTTTAGCCTGCTCAGGACGATGCAAAATGCCGACCTGCGCGGCGGCTTCACAGTCAATGAGTAAAGGGATTTCTTCTGTTTTCATATCAAGGTTAGCGGAAGAGGTGGGTGGTTTTTGCCAATAAATCGGGGGCCAATTCACGTTCATGCAATTGCCAAAAGGCCGCACCCGTAAAGGTGTGGACTGTGGGATTGACTCCTTGTTGCCGCCAGTGGGCCAGGACTTTGTCACTGGCGACACCGGCCCCGGTTTGGCCGTCCATAACTGCTTCAAACCAATCAACCCGAAGGTTTTCCGGCAACTTAATGGTCGCCAGCGTTTTGCTGTCAATCGCTTGGGCCAATTGCGGGTTGATTTCATAGCCCGCCACTTCCAGCGGCTGCCCCCCCTGTAAAACTTCGCGCATTTGCTGGGTGGTTTCTTTAGCTTCCCCCCTATCCATCAACATGGCAAGGCGTATCCTTAAAAACTGGGTGAACAAGGTTTTGCCCTCCAGCACCGGTTGCCAGAGCAACAGGCGTTGGAAGCGCCCTGGCGATGCCGCCGCCAACTCAGCCGCCACTATCGCGCCTAAACGCAATCCCCAAAGGCTTTGTTTTTGATACCCTTGCGCTTCCAACCAGCCACACGCGGTTTGCGCATCTTGCGACCATTGCTCCCAGCGGGTTTCGCCAAAATCACCCTCGCTATCGCCGGTGCCATAATAATCCAGCAGCAGACAACCCATGCCCAGCTCGGCAAGCATCCGCGCCTGCATGGCGACCATCACCCGGCAACGGTTAAGTTCTTCGCCAAAAGAAGGCAAAAACACCAAGACCTCGGTTTGCGGGCTTTTAGGGGGCGCAAACAGACAAAATAATTTGCCTTGTGTGCCTTGGATAAAAAAGGGCGTAAGGGTCACACCCAGATAGCTTGGATTCATGGGTTTAATTTTAAATTCATGCCTTAGACTTAACAAAGGCGACTAAGCTGCCAAAGCTGGTAAAAAGGTCGGCGTTGATTTCATCATCGTCAATGGTGCAACCTACTGTGTCTTCAATGGCGGTGATAAGGGTGACAACCCCCATCGAGTCCAATTCAGGCAACGCCCCCAATAAAGGGGTTGTTGCCGTGTAGGTGTCCACCGCATCGCCTAGTTGCAAATGCTGCCGCAAAATGTTTTTTACCAATTGCTCAATTGCCATGATGTGCCGCTCAATGCCGCTATATATAAAATGTACTGGGATAAGCCAGGATAAAGATCGGGTACGTTTGGGTCTAAATGCCCCCTCACTTGGCTAAAAAAGTAATTTTACCGTTTCTTCGCCATAAAGGGACATTATTTTGTTGTTAGGCAATTTGGCTTGTCCGTTTAGGGCTTCCGTCCGGCAAGACGGCAAATAGTGTACGGCTATCGGGTCAGGCTGGCGCTTATCTTTTTTTGGTTTTCACGCCAGACTGACACCCTTTCGTCGGTCATTGCCTTGGTGTTGTCAATCGGTCGCGTGGCTATTTCTTTAAGCAAAATCACTAAAGCCACCAGATGCCAACTGAGGTCAAGATAGGACAAGCTTAAAAAAGCCCCGCCCGACAAATAGGCCAGCAAGCTTAGTTTGATCATTTTCGCCAAGTCAGATGCCCATTTTTTATCCTCATTATTTTTGCAAAGCGTGACGATTTGTGAGCAATAGCGCCAAGCCATGGAAAAAATCACCAAAAATAGCCCCAGCCCTATCCAACCATGCTCGCCCAAAACATGAAAGTAAATGCTATGGGCAACAAAGGCGGACATATCTTGGGTAAAACCAGGCAGATATGCCTTATAAACCTCTATTGTCCATAACTGGAAGCCACCGCCAAGCAAGTGGCTGTTGGCGATATTAAAAGCCAATGTCCAAGCGCGGATGCGCCCTAATGCCGATTCATCCTGGTCGTAAGTTTTTATGGTGTCCATCCGCTGATACCAGGAGGCTGGCAGGAACAGGTATAAAAGCACTATCAAGACAATAAGGCCTAGCGCCATCGGCAATTTCCGTTTGCTTTGCAGCCAAAAATATCCGCCCACGGCACTAATAGCCAAAAAGGCTCCCCTTGATTGTGAGCCTAATGCTGAAAAAGTCATGGCGATAACGCAAAACAGCATCAGTTGCCTATGCCAAACGGTATTTAGCTGTCCGCGCATATACACCATCAGCGGTATCACCATCAGTTCGGCAACGGCTAAGGAATTGTTTTCTTCAATAAAAGATTCAGGCGGGCCAAAAACGTGATAACCACCGCCGCTCAGGACAGTGAATACTCCGCCCTTAACACCAAAATAGCCAATCGAACCAATGATAATCCAAAGCAATTGGTGGATGCGTTGTTTGCTGGTAAACATCGCCATCGTCAATAGGATAGGGAATTGGATTTTAAGGACTCTGATTAAATAATCGTTAGCCTCAGAGGGGTTCATGGAAAACTGGGTGGTGAGGGTCATCCAGGCGATAAAGGCAAAGATTAGCACGACCAATTTGTCTTTAGGCAATGACTTGCGCTCATGGGAAGCCATATAAGCCATTGTGGTCACCAAAGCGATGATATAGGACAGTGGCAGGCTATAGGCAAAGCCGTAACACAAACGGTGCGGGTTCATATAAGCCAGCCATGACCAGACTAAAATGCCAGCGTGGGGTTTTCTCAAGGTTTGGAACACCCCGAAGGCAAATAATAATGTGACTAAAATATCCCTCATGCCTTAGTTTTGCCAATGCCCTGATTTTAACAATAAATCTTTCAGTTTTTGTTTACGGAAGCCTTTTGCATAGATGGCTCTGGCCTGCGCCAACGCTTCGGGGTAGCGTTTGGCTTCAACCAGAAACAGGCCATAGCCGTATTTTATGTCCGGCCCGTCAGGTAATTTTTGCACAGCCTGTTTATAGACTTCTTCAGCTTCTTGTGGGTGTTTGATTTTGCGCAAATAAGACGCATACATCAGATAGTTAAGGGGGTCTTTGGGGGCAAAGCGGATGGCCCGTTGAAAGTAACATTCAACGGGAGGGGATACGGGCGGCTTTTTTTTGGCATCAATATCGTTTTGATAAATCAACTGATAGTGCATGATGGCATCTAGGGCCGGATGGTGGTTGGGGAAAGCCGTCACCGTATAGTTAAGGTCGTTGATAATGGTGCTGGTATTGCCTTTGATGAGCAGTTGCACGTCTTTAGTGAAATGGTACTCTTCGACAATAGGCAGTTTTTTGGCCTTATGGGCGAGATTGGTATAGTCAAAAGGGCCGTAATCCATCCGCCCGCCCATACAAGGCTCCCCTGCCAGCGTAGTTCCTACCCAAGGGGCGCTCGGCCCGGCTTTAGCCGCATTAACGCCAAAACCCAATAACAGGCAAAGCCCCAGCCATCTTACATCATCATATTTTTTGGCGTTCATCGGTCATACCTACAAGATTGCGGGCCCTTATATATCGCTTTAAGCTCAAACTGCGGCCATTATACTTGGCGACAGTACATCCTGACCATTCTTAGCATAAATTTTAGTGGTGTGGCATCCCACGGCGTAAAGCGTGGCAATTGCCAAATATCGCTGGTATTGTCGGCAACGCCGGCGTGTGTGGACAGGGAGGCCTGATAATGGCATTGGCGGACAATATCCCGATGCCTAAGCTGATAATCACCACCTAATTTGCCATTAGGATAGGCGAAAAACCGCAGTTTCACCCCTAGTTTTTGTTCTAAAAAAGCTTTGTTGTCGGCGATTTCCGCCTTGGCCTTGGCATCGTCCAGCGTAGCTAGAATCGGGTGGTTGACGGTATGCCCACCGATTTCCATACCCTGTGCGTGCAAGGCTTGCAATTGCGTTGAAGTGAGCATCAGATCATCCGGTAAATGGCTGACTTGGTCGGCGATGAATCGGCTATGCGCCAAACGTTGCAGCGGTTCCTGATATTTGAGTTGGTTCAGTATCGTGCGGGCGGCGGCAACCTTTTGCTCCTCACTGGCAAGGGAAAACACGCCTAGTCCAATATCGTTCAGGTTCAGTGTCGTGTCTGGAAAATTGCGGATGGTTTCGATAACGGAATCACTCCACATGCGGCCACCATCAAGATAACCGGAGGCTATGAAAAAAGTCGCCGGCAATTGCTGCTGTTTGAGGATGGGCATGGCATTATAGAAGTTGTCGGCATAGCCATCATCGAAAGTGATGGTGACCGCACGCGGTGGCAAGCTGTTGTTTTGCAACCGTGCCAGAGCTTCAGCTAATGGCAAGACATTAAAATAACGGGTCAACAACTCCATTTGCCAAGCAAATGCAACTTTATCCGGTTCACCAGGACGCATAAAATCAGGCGCATCGAGTACCCGATGATAAATCAAGATGAACAACTTCTTGCTGGTAAAGCGATAAGAGGCCAGTGTCGCACAGTGTTTTAGCAGGCTGAATAGATAATGTTGCATGATTTCAGGTCGAATGATATTCAGCGTCCAATTATCCGCTGATGGTGTGTTTATTAGGCATGCCAAGAATACGGGTTTATGGTATCCGTATTTAATTTTTAGGGCAAAATGGGTTAGTAAAAAACAAAATTAATGTATATTATAGTGTTAACGCAATGGTTGGCATAATTGTTTTGGGTATGGGCTTTGCGCTATCTCGCTGAATATGCCTTAACCATCGGATTGTCCTATTCAGCCCTTAAGTAGCTGACAAACAAATTGTTCCTAATCCGGTAAAAAGAAGGCTTCAAGGCTTGGGCTCGAACTTCCAAGAAACCCGTGCAGGCTATGGGGCGGATGTGGTTGACTGGCATGCTGGTCAGGTATTCTATGTATTTTTGCTTTGTTACCATGCCGCACAAAACACACGGCTTTATTAGGATAGCGAAAGTCCTAACCACTAAAACGCAGGACTAAACACTTAGGCTGATCTATATGTACCACAAAATCATGCCTGAATCTTAATAATTAAAGTACATATATCCAAACCACTTATTATCTCCCCCCTTTTTTTGGACTGCCGATCAGTTCGGCATTGGACTATGGTTACGCTGCGAAGTTTATCCCAGATGTGCCAAAAGTTTGGCTTTGTGGTTTTATTATATTGATTTTAAATTATTTTTATACGGAACTGAACCTAAATATCACCGCGCCAACACTATTAGGAGAGCTTTTACAATGAATAATAACCCTATTGATATCCAAGACACTTTCGACCATGGCGCCCATAAGGAATTCGTCGAATACTACGCTGAAAAAAGTTTAAGTGATGTCAGCATCAATCGTATGAAAGGCACTTTTGATTGTATTGGCAGACGCCTTAAAGACCGCGGGCATCAAAAGCTGAGTGTTGCCGATATTGGTTGTGGTGCAGGCGTTATGAGTACGTTGTGGGCGCAAGCAGGACATGATGTCCACGGTTTGGGTGTC
>JAQTNZ010000034.1 GCA_028713595.1 Methylovulum sp.
GGAATTTTCCGGCCTTTTTGAACAACGGCAACATCGGCTATGGGCAAAGCTATAGCGTGTTTGAGCATTTTCTCCGTGGCTATGCGGTGATCGAAACCAAAGAATACGGCCACGTGGCGATGATTCCGGTGGGCTTGGACACCATCGGCTCGGTGGTGTTTGAGGACAAGTTCAAAAAAGTGTCCCCCACCAGCCCCGTGGCTATCCACAAAGGCGACAAGTTAGGCTATTTTGCCTACGGCGGCTCGATGGTCATCACCCTGATAGAGCAAGGCATCGGCTCCGTCACCATCCCGCTGGGCCAGCAAATTGGCGTGTTTGGCAGCAAAAAGGTGGCGGTCAAGTAGAACGAAAACCCTTTAAATCAGGCCATCGGCAAGCCGCGCTGGCTGGCCTGATTCTATTATTCAGCGGCTATTGGAGGAGATTAGCATGTCTTACGATCATAAGTTTACCCCTGTCAACAGTGCCGATAACCGTCACGCCCATAACCGTATCGGCAAAGCCGCCGCCACCTTGGCCGCGCTGGCCTTGCTAGGGTCGATGGGCGCCGTGGCTCAAGATGAAGTCATCGTCGCCGTACCCGCCAAAGCTGGGGCCGTTGAAGGTAAAAGCCAAAATTCCGATGTTTTTATCTGGCAATTGTTGACCGAATTTGCCGCCCCCGTCTTCCCGAACAAAAGCCCATCACCCGTGATATTTGAGACCTGGGCTTCCGATGAGGACACTTTTTCCAACACCCCCCATTGGCCTGGCGTGGGTGAGCCGAAAAAATTCCACACCAGCCTGTTAGCTTCCACTATCAGCGGCCAACATGGCATTATTGACGCGCCCTGCAATCCGCCTACGGGCGGCGCGGTGGGCAACTTCCCGACTACGGGCACTCCCACACCTTGCATTGCCGAAGAGGTCAAGCGCAACCGCCCACAATACGACTACATCGTCAAAAACAACCTCAACACCCAAACTGGCTTGGCGGCGGCCTACACCAAAGGCGCGGCTATCGTGATGCCGACCGAATCCATCTCGGTCAAAGGCGATTGGGTGCCGGTCAAGGACTTATTGCAATGGCTACCCAACGAACTGAAAAGCATCGCTGACGTTAAAAAGCAGTATTACACCACCTTCTCCGACAAAGTCGAATACGCCCTAGTCGCCCTGCATGTCAGCAGCCGCCAAAACCCCAATTGGGTCTGGGGCACGTTTGAGCATCAGCTAAACCCAGGCCGCTGTGACAGCATGGGCTGTTTTGACAGCTTCGGCGCGGTAGTCCCCGCCGTCAAACCCGACCGCAACGCCGAGAACAGCCAATACGGCGCTTGCGCCAAAACCCCCAAACTGAAAGAGCTGATGACCAAGGCGCAATTGTCGCCGGTGTGGGACAACTACTGTTTAAAATCCACCCAAGTGGACTATGTAGGCCCTGGCGGTATCCCCAACGTGCTGGGTAATTCGGTCATTGAGCGGATCGTCGGCAACGGCACGGTCGCCGCCTCGTCCTGTATCGCTTGCCACGCCTACGCCTCTTTTGGCGCAAACGGCCAACCCACCGCCAGCGCCACCGCCATGCTCCCCTACAACCCCACTGGCAACCCCCTGCCCAACGTGCTTAAGGGGTCGTTGCAGTTTGACTTTATGTGGGGCGTGTTGGCGGCGCCTGCTCCGGCTTCGGCTGGGAAGCCCTGATCGGCTACGGTTAGGCGGGGCTTTAGTTATTGGCGGCTTTGCGGGCGTTGTCTGGATTGACGCTGGCAAGGCCGCTTGCTTTAGGGGTGTTGGCTCCGGCCATTGCAATCGCTTAGTAGCGGTTATTAATCATAAACCATACAAATATTATCTGTATTATTAGGCTTGCCAATATGAATTATCGAAAGCTCCTAACGGGAAGCGCCATCCTGTTATCGTCCCTAGCTTTTCAAGGGTGCGGCACTATAACACCAGGCTCATCAGCAATAGCTCCTATATGGGGCAATCTGCTTGCGCCATTTAGCGGCAATACGCCGAAACTGCGGTGGATGTCTTTAGATAAGGATCGTGGCAGTATTTATGCGTGGGATTCTGGCAGTAACATCGCCTTTACCAATAAAGAAGGCAAGACTTGCGTACTCGCCGCATCTGTAGCAAAAGGCTCGGATTCGTCAATACACATCAATAATGCTTCAGGCGTTGGTGTTGATCTCACATTAAAAGAGGAAATTCAAAAACTCCAAGAAAAAGAGAAAACGGCAACGGCTCTCGACATTGCCTTGTTCCATTATTGCATAGCAATGATTAACGGCTTTAATCCTCAAAACATGGAGAGCTTTGTCGCCACTCTCAAGCCTATCATTGCCCCTTCCCCTGACCCAAAAGCCACTCCTCCAGTTAGCCCCTACAAATAGTGGCAGGGCGTTTGTTAAGGATAATCCTGCCGTGTCGGGCGGATAACTATGTCGCTGATATGGATATGCGGGGGTTGGCTGACAATATAATGTATGGCGTTGGCGACATCGTCACCGACCAGCAACGGCCCCCACCTGTCCTCAAAGCCCTGCACCATCTCGTCACTGTATTGGGCCGCGGCCTGAAACCCGCTTAACACTATCCCCGGCTCCACCAACGAAACGCGGATGCCCTTAGGCCCCACCTCGCGCCGCAGTCCTTCGGCCAAGGCATGGACGGCGAACTTGGTCGAGCCATAGACGGCGCTAAACGGCGAGATATGCCGCCCCACCACCGAACCGATAATGACAATGTCCGCAGCCGTTTTCGGGTAGCCCTGTTGTTGCCCGGCCAGCATCGCCTGTGCGGCCTGTTGCAGCAAGGCCAGCGTACCCGTGATGTTGATGTTAACCACCTCGGCAAACTCGCTCAAGTCGGCATCTTTGACCGAACCGCCCAAACCGCGTCCGGCGTTGGCGATGACAATATCGGCGGGTTTGCCAAAATGGGCGCAAGCCGCCGCAAACAATTGCCCGATTACCGCAGGGTCGGCGGCATCACCGGCCACGGCGCAAAACGCCGCCCCCAGCTCTTGCTCCAGTGCGGCCAGTTTGGCGACAGTGCGGCCACTGCCCACCACGCCAAAACCTGCTGACACCAGTTTTCGCGCCGTGGCCTCGCCAATACCGGAGGTCGCGCCAGTTACAATCGCTATGCGTGGGTAGTTGTTGGGCATGATGGGTCTCTCTTAAGTAGTGGTTGGATTAGGCAAGAGTTTAGCATTGTTTGGGTTGGAA
The DNA here is from genome assembly GCA_028713595.1 of Methylovulum sp. Lineage (GTDB taxonomy): Bacteria > Pseudomonadota > Gammaproteobacteria > Methylococcales > Methylomonadaceae > Methylovulum. The sequence goes on from JAQTNZ010000034.1 coordinate 3,219, forward strand.
ATGATGGGGGCGGCTTGCCATTGATGAATAAAAGCTTTGCCAGCCACATGAACCCCAAGCCCATTAGGCTTGATTGGAAAATAGGAAGCGATGATTTTCGAAAAAACGAAATGATGCATCATTGATTTTCGCAAGATTGATCTCAAGGTCGCCCGCCAGTGGCTCCGCTGTTTCTTGCCCATGCGCCCAAGCATCAATACAATCAACAAACTCACCTCTTGCCACCAAGTTTCGGATAATTGCGATCACTTGCCGCGTCGCCTCTATGTCAGAAGCCTCTTCTGGATACCAGTCTTCCGGTTCACCGAAACCAAGTTCAACGCTACCCGTGCACAAATGCCTGAAACCGCAACTACAGCCAGATTCTGAGCCGATGTACCAGTGGTTTTTGAAGCCAAGGTACTTTGCTTCGGGGATTTTGGGCAATTCGGATGAAAACCGGACCAGCCCGTTGTTGTTAAGGGCCAAATCATCTTCGGCTGTCGTACTTAATAAGGTCATGTAGCACATAAAGGAAAGTCTAAGGTAACGGGCAAGGGATGGGCGATGTGTGCATTAACATGGTGAGGCGCATTTTTAGCTTTTAATCGGGTATATCTTCAGGTAACGCTTCAAAATCTAATATGCAACCTTGCCCTTTGTTTGCCGGATCGTTTTCAGGAAAACAAATCCAGTCTTTAATAGGAACCATCCTATTTAGGGGGATAACTAAATTTCTGATATAAAGACCCAGGGCATAACGTTCCGACATTTCACCCTGATATTGTAAGCGTACCGATATATAGATATCGTGTACCTGTAATGCCCCGTTTTTATCAAGGGCTTCCCATTTTTTAAAAAGCTTATCTATCTTTTTGTAAGTTGCGATCAATTGTTGCACTTGCTGGGGAGTGATTTTCGCTTCGCGCTCCCCTATAACGTTGACATTAATGTCACCGTGGTAATGCACCAAGCCGTCTTCATAAATTTCAATGGCATAGCTCGGATTAGGGCCATCAATAGTCCTTCCGCCACCCATAATGGTCAGCACTGGGGGTTCCTTGGCGAAACAGGCCGCCGGGACAGAAAAAACCAGCCACAGGCTAAGGCAAATTAAATGGGTGACGCTTATTGGGTCAGATCCAGACATAACATTGTCTCTTATAAACTGATGTTACGCAGACATATTCTGCGATTAAAAAAACAAATCTAGCTTCGGTCTCTATACCACATATTGCAATTTCCGCTCATGCGCTCACTTACAGAAGGCGGAAAACAAACCCACTGCTTAAGGTTAACGGTGCGAAATAGGTTGCTTTCGAGTTCATAAATAACGTTATTTCTGTTTATTACCGTTTTTTCATGCCCCTGATAATTAAAGGTTATGGTTGGCGCAGCAGGGAAATCCCACATTATCTGCGGTAACTTAAGCGGTATTCTCCAAGAAGGTTCGTCCTGCAAGTTAAAAAAACGCGCCTTAACAAACAGGCGGATTAATTTTTTAACTTTAGCTTGAGAAATATGCCCATAATGGTCGCCTTGAAGATAAACCGCACTGCCTTCACCAAAATAATGGACGTTGCCATTTTTAAAAATATCAATTTTTATTTTCCATACACCTAAATACAAACTGCCGTTTGCATCGGCATAGCTTATTACGGGCTTTTCATCCGCATAAATTTTATTGCTTGCCAAGAAAGATAGGATAAGTAACGCACTGACAACCTTACCAAACTCCCTATACCATGAATGCTTAGCGAGTACGGCAATGGCTTGGTTTCGTCCAATACGATTATCTTCTGATGGTATGGTCATTTTTGCGTGTCCTTATTTTGTGGCTATCTTAATAGCACCCTTTTAAATCAGCCTGCCACGCCGCCGTTCGTCCATAGCCGTTGCCCTCGCTCTTACGTTTCGTGATAGTCGCCCGTGGTGGGGACAGTGGACAAGACCACGCTTGCCTGAGCGCGTGGCAGACTATATCATTATGCCACAGGTTTTCCCTCCGCCATTACTATAGGTATCCGCCATGCCCATAAGCCCGCGCCCATTCTATTTTGTCGTACAGATGTCCCTGTGGGGGCTGGCTGCCGGTACGCTGGTGGTGTCGTTGCCGTGGCCGTTCCTGTTGCCACTGGCTATCTTTTTTGCCGGTGTGCCGGGGCTGTTGGCGGGGGCTTTGTTGGGGGTCAAATACCGCTCGCGGCTTATCCCCGACCGCTTCTGGCTACGGGCGCGGAGCGGGGCGGGAGCCGGGGCGATGGCGGCGGGTGGCTGTTATGCCATCGTGGCGCTGGTTGTCCCGACGGCTATGCCTTGGGCTACGTTTTGTTTCGGTGTGCTGGGTTCCACCGCGCTGGGGGCTTGCGTGGGGGCGGTGGCCTTTGCCGCCTTGATGCCCGCATCACTTAAGGGCTTTGGCTTGCCGACAGCCACGCCGGACGCTGTCGGCCTTGATCTTTCATCTTGAAAAATAAGGCTTAGTTTTTAACCAACCTGTCAACAAAACTTAGAAGGTATTACATGAATGTGAGGGCGCTATATAGAATGTTGTGGCTTACGGTGACTCTGGTCGTGTCCGGCTGTTCCACTTACCAGACCCCTGGCGCGGGTATCAGCGTAGGCAACCTGTCTAAGGCCGATACCGACATAGCGGAACTGATGAAACGGGAACCGGCGGCATCATTTCCGGCACGTCTGGCGGTGGTGCGGATTCAGGCGGCCGATTATGGCTCGGATGACCGCCAGTGCCATGGGACAGGGCGCTATTGTGCTTTGACGATCCGTGACATTGAAACTGAGCAGGATTTTAACGGCCTGTCCCAGCTGCCCATGATGGCGGGCGTGGCGGCGATAGGCCAGATGTTGCTCCCTGATAAGCTGGATTCGATTAAGGATTTGAGGGTTGCCGCCGCCAACCTGAAAGCCGACATGGTGCTGGTGTATTCGGTTGACACCCGGTTTTCGGTCGAGAACACCGACATCGGGCCACTGGCGCTTATTTCGCTGGGTTTCCTGCCCAATAAAGAAGCCCACGTCACGTCAACGGCGGCCTGTGCGCTTTTTGATGTCCGTACCGGCTTTGTGTATGGTACGGCAGAATCGTCGGCCACTGAAAAGCAACAGGCAAGCATGTGGTCAACGGAGGGGGCGATAGAAAATGCCCGCTTAAAAACGGAGGCGGCGGCCTTTAAGCAAATGCTCGGCGAATTTAACACGCTGTGGCAAGGTGTCGTGGACACCTACACCCGCCCCGATGTTAAGCCGATAAGGTAACGGCGCGGTTTTTAGTGCTCCTGTAAGGCCAAACGATGCTAAGTGATCTGCACATCCAACTGGCGGCCCTAGCTGACGCGCCGGCCATCGCGGCGCTGTCCAAGGCAGAGATTGAGCGGGGCTTGCGGCATCGGTGGACACCCTTGCGTGTCCGTCGGGCGATTAAGGATACGCGGACTAATGTGGCTTTGGTGCGCAAGCACGGTTGTTTGGCCGGTTTCGGTATCATGGTCTACGATGAAGACACCGCCCATTTGTATCTGCTTGCCGTGCATCCGGCGTTGCGCAGGCGCGGCATCGCCAGTGCGCTGCTGGTCTGGCTTGAAAAAGTCGCCCTCGTGGCCGGTATCACGACCGTTCAGGTGCAAGCGCGGGAACAGAATACGGCGGCCCTGGCCTTTTATGGGCGACACGGCTACCGACAAGTGTCCATCGAGCAGGGGATGTATGGCGAGATGGAAAATGGCGTTCACTTGGAGAAGCTCCTCACGCACTATCGGGCATCCGAGGACTGATTAAGGCTAAGTTACCCTCAATTTTTGTGTGGGCAGCGGCCTGTGGGACATCCGCCTTACCAACGCGGGGCCATTTCAATGGGGCGAGATATGAACATAACAAGGTTGATAATCGGGTGGGTGGCCGTTATGGCCAGTTTTCAGGTGTGGGCGGATGCTAAGGTATCAAGCCAAGACACTATTATCCTAGCCCAGGTGCTTAAACAGGCTTTCGATGATGGGGGCTATACGGTGGTGTCGCCAAAAACCAGTCCGGTATATGGCAACCACGAACAAACCAGACGAATTAAACAGTTTATTCAAGAAGGCCTACAGGCTAAGGGTGCGGATATTGCCAAATTGCTTGATAAGCTGTTCGAACGTAATAAAAAAGCCGTCCGCCTAACGCTCCGCTCATCCATAAAAGACGGGTATATCATTGACTACACAGGAAAGTACGGTAACTATTTCAAAAAAAACCATGGCGGTTGGGATAGGTGGTACAAAGAACATCCCAAAGCATATAGCAGCACCCGGGTTTCATTGCCTGCGGTTGACGGGCAAAACGGGTTCATTTTAGTTTACAAAACGTTTGAAAGACATTGGCTTGCGGGGCAAGGTTGGATAATCCTTTACCGATATAAAAATGGCAAACTGCAAGAGCTTAGTAGGGTGACTATGTGGGTTTCATGAATTTTTAGGATGGTGATTTGGGTTTGGGTTTGTTCCGGTGGGACAGTTAACGACAAGTGAGGCAAGTTTATGTATTTTTGGAATATAACACGTTTAAAGCGGCATCTGATTGACAACGGGCTGACCGAGACGCAGGTGTTTTGGTATGTGCTGATTGAGATTGCCTTAAATGCCAGCAATACGGCTATGGGCGGCTATCTGCCTGCGACCGAACCTGATGTATGGACTTATGCCAATTCCGCCTTCTGTGTTTTGATCCCCATCCTTGGGGTGTTCGCCGCTTTCCGTGCCAATGGCGGCGCAGCCGGAAGCCAGTTTGTGGCACGGTATTTTAGCGTCAGTTTGGTGGTCGCCATCCGGTTTATCGTTTTGCTGCTTGTGGGCATGGCCTTGTTCATAGGCTATTGGATTTATACCTACGGATTGGCGGATGATGCGCCTGACCCCGACCCTTCACCTTACATAATATATATATCTGTTTGGATTTGGGAGATTGCCCTGTATGCCAACATCGTCAGACATATTGGCGCGGTGGCAAAAGCGTGAGTTGCCTTGTGGAAAAGGGCGGCTTTGCCCGATGCAAGCTCCTACCTTTACCGTATACACGGACGCGCATGATCTGTTCTTATGCGCTATCCTTGACCAACGACCTGATTTATTTTCTGTTGTTGGTGTTGATTGCGAAAATTGGGAAGAAGCGATGGATGGGCTATGTGTCATGTCAAATGTAAACGACGGGGCAGACCTTTCTTGTAACACGACATCCCATCCGCACGAATCAATTGACGAAGTCCTGGCGTTTGCTGGCCTATGGTGTCATCTCAAGGGTTGGGAGCACGATGTATGCGTCCTTAAGATTTAGTTTTCGTAGATACCGTCTTTCTCGTTCCCACACGCTGTGTACCCACGAGGCATGAATGGGGACGGGTCTGTAGTTATTGCGGATTAACATTATGATAAGTCTCGATAGTCAAAAATGGTCAGAACTTACCCATGCGTATGGGTTTGCTTTGGAAACACCAGGCTTGCTTCGGATAAGCCCGTGTATACTCTGAATGGTCACGTTTTCGGTTTTTGGAGCGAGGTCATCTTGACCGCAACTAGCGGGCAGGAGACCTACGCTCCTTCACATTAAAAACCGAAAACGTGACCGTTTGAAGTATAGGGTGTGAGGCGATAGCCGTATTGCACAGCAATCATCCAGCAACATTACACTATCGCTTGCGCCAGCCCCTGTTGCCCACCCACCAGGGAACCTTGCCGCCTCCGCGCTGTCTTAGGGTTCCCGATTCACTCTACCGGAGCCAACATGTCCTTACGTCTGCCTTACCATGAACTTTCGCCCATCGCCTTAGCGGGGCTTCGCGCCGTCGGTACGACTCTTGAAGACGGCCCGCTCGGCTACCCGTTGCTGGAGTTGGTGTATCTGCGCGTGTCGCAAATCAACGGCTGCGCGTTTTGCCTAAAAAAACACGCCAAAGCCTTGCGTGAAGCGGGCGAAGCGCAAGAAAAACTCGACAGCTTAGCAGGTTGGTACATCAGCGAGTTGTTTTCCGAGCGCGAGCGGGCCGCGCTGGCTTGGGCGGAAGCGTTGACCCATATCGCCACCACCCACGCACCGGATGAGCTGTTCTTTGCGTTACAGGCGTTGTTTACCGACCGGGAAATTTCTGACCTGACGTTTGCCATCGCCAACATGAACGCTCTGAACCGGCTGGCTATCAGTATGAGGCTGTAAAGGCCGATGCGCGGCATCGTTCCGGCGCGTTTTGCGCCCATACTGTTTGGCGGGCTGTTGTCCGCGATTATGGTGTCCATCGTCTCGGCCACCGTCATTATCGTCAACCAAGGTGTAACCCCCGATTTTCTCCACCGCTGGCTAAAGAGCATCACCACCACCTGGCCGATTGCCTTCCCGACCGTGCTGGTCGTCGCCCCCCTCGTGCGGCGGGCAGTCCATTACCTCACCACCCCGCCCGCTGCCGAGGCAAAACCGGGCGTGTCCGCCGATAGCGTAAGCATTGGCCTAAGCCTGATGCGGCGGTTGCCTGTGGTGTTGTCGGCGTTGCTGTTGCTGGGGGCGGTTTAAGGCTTTGGGTGAGGGTGGGGTTCTTACCATCCCTATTTTTTAAGCCGCAACAGGTGACAAGCGTTGATAAGCCTAAATCAGGTGGGCTTAAAGTTTTTAGGGTATCAGTGCTTAAAACACCGCCTGACCACACGCCCCCCAAAAACTTAACGCCGTTTTTATTTTAAATATCAAACAGCTATTGCTTACATTGTCACTCTTGTGGGTACTTTACGGTTTTGGCGGTAATAACTTGTTTCCCAAGTGGTCTGGGTGTTGTATAGTCAGCGACAAGCGGTTGTTGGTTAAGGGGGTTGCCTATTAACCTTAGGTAAGGTGTCTTGTGCGGAAACCTTGCGGGCCGATTATCTCAACTGATACGCAAATGCTGGGAAAAGGTAAACATGATGGGGCAGAATAATTTTAGCGGTCAAAAGCTACGCGGACGTTCATTTAAAAACCTAGACTTAAGCGGTGCGGATTTTTCCGGTTGTGATTTGCGCGGGGTGGATTTTTCGGGCGCAAATTTGACGGGGGCTAAGTTTTGTCGGGCCAGGATGGGTAAGGCTATGAAATCTAAAGTTATTTCATTTTTTCCAAGTGTATTAATGGTTTTTGTGGCGGTATTTTTTGGTATGATGACAAATGCTTTTTATATTATGGTATTTTTTGAAGCGCTTAAAAAATATATATTAATCGACGGCAATCATATTGGTATTGGTATTGTGGTTACGCTATTACCTACTATGTTAATTAGTTTTGCAATATTAAAGGCAGTGCAACGCCATCATTTTTATTATTTGTTGTGGCTGTGGATTGCTGTAATTATTTTACTCGATCATCAAGTTTTTAACATTCGTCAATATTGCTTTCCACCCGTCATCCAGCAGCCCTATACTTTAGTGAAGGGGTGGGTTCCATACGCCCCAAATCCCTGCCGGAGAGATGCTTTTCGGAA
>JAQTNZ010000035.1 GCA_028713595.1 Methylovulum sp.
TACGCAATAACGACTTTCTCGCGGGTAATTTGGCAACTGGCATCAATGAAGCCCATCAACAAGGCAAAAAGTTTTTTCTTGCTACTAATGTCATTCCCCATAACGCCAAAGTCAAAACTTTTATTAAAGATTTGGCTCCGATTATCGCCATGCAGCCGGACGCATTGATTATGGCCGACCCCGGCCTGATGATGATGACGCGGGAAGCGTGGCCGGACATGCCGATACACTTGTCAGTACAAGCCAATACCGTCAATTATGCGGCGGTCAATTTCTGGAAAAGCCTAGGGGTTGCGCGGGTGATTTTGTCGCGTGAGCTATCGCTGGATGAAATTGCCGAAATCCGCCAGCGTTGCCCGGATATGGAATTGGAAGTGTTTGTCCACGGCGCGTTATGTATCGCCTATTCGGGCCGTTGCTTGCTGTCCGGTTATTTTAACCACCGCGACCCCAACCAAGGCACTTGCACCAACTCTTGCCGCTGGAAATACGACACCTTGCCCGCGCATGAAAATGCCGAAGGCGACACCGTGCGGGCGGGTGGCTCTTTATCGTTAGCCGATATTAGCACCGCCAGTTGCGGCGGCGCCGAACGCCATCCTTTGGCCGATAACATTTATTTTCTGGAAGAGGAAGGCAGTAAGGGTGAGTTGTTGCCGATCATGGAAGATGAAAACGGCACCTATATCATGAACTCAAAAGATTTGCGCGCCATTGAGCATATCCATCGTCTGGTCGAAATCGGCGTGGACAGCCTAAAAATCGAAGGCCGCACCAAATCGCATTATTATGTGGCGCGTACCGCCCAATCCTACCGCCAAGCCATTGATGATGCTTTGGCAGGCCGCCCGTTCCAACCGGAACTGCTAGGTGTGCTGGAAAACCTGGCTAACCGGGGCTATACCGATGGCTTTTATCAACGCCACCACACCCACGAACAACAAAACTACATCACCGGTTATTCACAAAGCCACCAACAGCAATTTTGTGGGGAAATCAGGGACTATGACCCCACGACAGGGCTTGCGACCATTGATGTCAAAAATAAGTTTTCGGTGGGCGACCAGTTGGAGTTGATCCTGCCGGAAGGCAATCGGGACATTACCGTTGAGCGTATGGAAGGTATGTATGGGCAAGCCATGCAAGAAGCGTCCGGCGGCGGTTATGAAGTCAAAATACCGCTACCCAACATGGACGGCGGCTATGGCCTGTTGGCACGTTATACCACACAGGCTGAGGAAACCTGCGCATAAAGGCGCGGGCTTTGGGCGCAAACGGATTGCGCCCAACCACTATTGCCTAAACATCGCTGTCATTGTCATAGTGCTTTTAGGCGGCCTTCAGTACAAGCCTAACTGCAATTTGGCAACTTCTGACATCATGTCACGGGACCAAGGCGGGTCCAGCACCACTTCGACATTGACACTGCCGACACCCGGCAAGGCGCGGATACCGCGTTCGACATCGCCCTGGATCACAGGGCCCATGCCGCAACCGGGGGCGGTCAGGGTCATCATGACTTGCACATCATATTGGCTGGCGGTAGTTGGGGTGACTTTGCAATAATAGACCAAGCCCAGCTCGACAATATTGACCGGAATTTCAGGGTCATAGACTTTACGCATAGCCTCCCAGCAATTTTGCTCCACAGCTTCGGCACTGTCCTCTAAAACCAAGGCTTGCGAAGGCTTAACCTCCCTGCCCAAGGCATCGGCATCAATGCCGGCAATACGCACCATGTGCCCATAATCGGTGATGATGGTAAAGCTGTCGCCCAACGCCTGTTGGACAGTCACTTCCATCCCTTGCCGCAACATGCCTGCCGCCCCATCAGGGATGGTGATAATATCGACATCGCGGGTTAAAACAACGGTTTCTTTATCTGTCATAGTCGTTTCTTATAAATGGAAAGTACGCGCATCAATGGCTTGCCCCGTCACACCGATGCTTTGCGCACTGAATAAATACAAATAAGCCTCCGCCAACGAGTCCATCGCAGGTAAACGGGCTTTATCTTCGGCAGGATACGCACGTTTTCTTAAGGGTGAGTTGACCGGCCCCGGAATAAGGGTATTGACCCTGACGGTGCTGGTTGATTCCAATTCTGCCGCCAAGATTTTCGCCAAGCCTTCCAAGGCGATTTTGGACACGCCATAAGCCCCGGAATAAGCAGGGGCGTTACGCGCCGAAGAATCGGAAGTCATCACTATCGAAGCGTGCGGGCTTTTTTGCAATAACGGCAACAACATCCGGCACAACAAAAACGGGGCGTTCAGGTTGACATGCAGGCTTTGCCACCAGTCTTTGGTGCTGATGTGTGACAAGGGCGAGAAATGGCTAAACTCCACCGCCGAATGCAGCAGGCCTTGCAACGCGCCGTATTTTTCTTCAATCCGATCCGCCAATTCCTGATAGTCGCTCTCATTAGCTCCGGCCAAATCAAACGGATACATAATCGGTGCCGGCCCGCCGGCATCGACAATAGCATCATAAGCCGCTTCCAGCTTAGGGATGGTTTTATCGAGCAAAATGATGTGCGCCCCTTGCTTAGCCAAAGCCAGCGCCGCCGTGGAGCCTAACCCCCCTCCTGCGCCAGTGATTAAAATGACATTATTCTTTAGCAACATAAGGCGGTGTTTATCCAAGTTAAAAGTTCGTGGGGAGTGTTGATTAAGGCATCCGCACCCCAAGTTTCCGGCCTATCGTCCGGTTTAAGATAGCCATACACTGCCGCCAAGGTTTTCATTTGGGCGTTTTTACCGGCGATAATGTCATGGTTGGCATCACCGACATACACACATTGCCACGGCTGCACCGCCGCCCTACGGCACGCCTCCAGCATCGGTTCGGTATGCGGCTTAGGGTATGCGGTGGTGTCGCCGCTAACGATACAGGCGGCTCGATCCGCCAATTGTAAGGCGGCCATCAACGGCAAGGTAAAGCGTTCGCGCTTGTTAGTCACCACGCCCCATTTCAGCCCCCGCGCCTCAATCGCCGCCAACGTTTCGGTAATGCCGCTAAAAAACAGGCTATGCTCGGCAATGTTGTTCTGGTACAAATCCAGCATGGTGTCCAGTAAGGCGGTTTGTTCCGCCGCCGAAGCCCCGTCACCCAAACAGTCCTTAATCATCGCCGCCGCACCGTAAGAGATGTAAGGCCTGACCGCCGTCGGATCAACCGTGGCAAAGCCGTGTTGCCGGAAAGCCTTGTTAAGGCAGGCGATCAGGTCAGGTGCGGTGTCCACCAACGTGCCGTCCAAATCAAACAGCACACAAGCCAGCTCAAACTCAGTCGCCATAGCGCTTACTCGGTACGCTCAAAGGCGGCGATATAATTCACGCCAATATCTTTGCTTAAACTGAATTGCTTGTTGAGCGGGTTATAGCCAATGCCGACCATACCTTGTAAAGTCAAGCCCGCCGACCGCGCACTCTGGCACAACTCGGACGGTTTTATAAACGTTTTATAATCGTGAGTACCTTTAGGCAGCATCTGTAACAGGTGTTCCGCCGCCACTATCGCCAATAGGTAAGCTTTCGGCTGGCGGTTTAAGGTTGAGAAAAACACTTTGCCGCCCGGCTTGACCAATTTGCTACATGCGGTGATGATGGAACCCGGATCAGGCACATGCTCGAGCATTTCCATACAAGTGACATGGTCAAACCCCGCCGGTTCTTGTTCGGCCAAGGCCTCGACACTGATTTTCTGATAATGGGCATTAATACCGGATTCCAGTCCATGCAAATCGGCCACATCTACCAATTCTTCGCTCAGGTCAATGCCCAGCGCCTGTGCGCCTTGCCCCGCCAAGGCTTCGGTCAAAATCCCGCCGCCGCAACCGACATCGACAACGCGCTGCCCCGCCAAATTGGCATAACGCTGGATAAAACCCAGCCGCAGGGGATTAATGTCATGCAGGGTTTTGAATTCACCTTGCGTGTCCCACCAGCGTTCCGCCATAGAGCCGAACTTGTGGATTTCGTGTGGATGTACGTTATCTGTCGTCATTAGTGTGCCAAACCTTATTAGAGCCAGACCTTATGGTCAATGGCCGATAGTTTACTCTATTGCTAGGTTATTCGTCATGTTACGCGTGGTTTTTTCTTTGATGGCTACTAGCCACCCAGCGTCCCGCGCAAAAAACAATAGATGGACAAAATCCTGCAAAACGGTAAAATTAAACGGTTAAATGACCCTAACTCCAGTAACCCCGTAGCACATTAATGGCAACCATCACCGTATTAAATGGCCCCAACCTTAACCTTTTAGGATTGCGCGAACCCGGCCATTACGGAAACAAAACCCTGGCGGATATCCAATCCGCACTGGAGCGACAGGCATCCGAACTGGGCCATCACTTAAGCTTTCACCAAACCAACGCCGAACATGAACTGATCGGGCTCATCCATCAGGCCTACCATGACAGCGTCGGTTTTATCATTATAAACCCAGCCGCCTTTACCCACACCAGCGTGGCGATTCGTGACGCATTGCTGGCAACGCAGATTCCTTTTATAGAGGTTCACCTGTCCAACGTGTATGCGCGTGAACCTTTTAGAAAGCACTCCTATTTCTCAGATATTGCCAAAGGCGTTATTTGTGGATTGGGCGCAACCGGATACCAACTGGCCTTACAGGCCGCGCATCAGCTATTAGCCGAGAGACAATGAAAACAATGGATATTAGAAAAATTAAAAAACTTATCGAAATGCTTGAAGAATCGGGTATTGCTGAACTGGAAGTCAAAGAGGGCGAAGAAAGCATCCGTATCAGCCGTTATGGCAACCAAGCCGCCCCAATGGTTTACCCCCCCCAAGTGATTGCACCGCCAACGGTTGCCGTAGCCCCAACCACAACGCCTAGCACCCCGGCCGAAGAAGCCGTCAGCGGCCATGTTGTCAAATCACCGATGGTTGGCACCTTTTACCGCTCGGCCTCACCTGGCACGAAAGTGTTTGTCGAAGTCGGTCATGCCGTGCAAGTCGGTGACACTCTGTGCATTATCGAAGCGATGAAAATCCTTAACCAGATTGAAGCCGACCACACGGGCACCATCAAACAAATTTTGGTGGACAACGCCGAGCCTGTCGAATACGGACAGCCTTTATTCATCATTGAATAACACGGGAACTAGGAAGTCATGTTCGATAAAATCGTTATCGCCAATCGCGGCGAAATAGCCCTGCGTATCTTACGCGCTTGCCGGGAATTGGGCGTTAAAGTCGTCGCCGTCCACTCCGAAGCTGACCGTGACTTAAAACACGTCCGGCTGGCTGACGAATCGGTGTGCATAGGCCCTGCCGCCTCCGCCGACAGCTACCTGAACATTCCGGCCATCATCAGCGCCGCCGAAGTCACCGATGCCGAAGCCATCCACCCCGGCTACGGGTTTTTGTCAGAAAACGCTGATTTTGCCGAAAAGGTCAAACAAAGCGGCTTTGTCTTCATCGGCCCCAATGCCGACACCATCCGCATGATGGGCGACAAAATCTCCGCCAAAAACGCCATGCTAGCGGCGGGCATCCCCTGCGTCCCCGGCAACAACGACCCCTTGTCCGACGACAACAAAAAAAATCTCAAGCTGGCGCAAGAAATCGGTTATCCGGTCATCATCAAAGCCGCTGGCGGTGGCGGTGGACGCGGTATGCGCACCGTCCATACCGAAGCCGCCCTCATCAACGCCATTGCCATGACTAAAGCCGAAGCCGGCAGCGCCTTTGGCAACCCGACTGTGTACATGGAAAAGTTTCTTGAAGACCCGCGCCACATCGAGTTTCAAGTAATGGCGGACTCTTTCGGCAACGCGATACATTTGGGCGAACGGGATTGCTCCATGCAGCGGCGCCACCAAAAAGTCGTCGAAGAAGCCCCCGCCCCCGGTATCACCGAAGAACAACGCAAAACCATTGGCGAACGCTGTGCCAAGGCCTGTGTTGATATCGGCTACCTAGGGGCTGGTACCTTCGAGTTTTTGTATGAAAAAGGCGAGTTTTATTTCATCGAAATGAACACCCGCGTCCAAGTTGAGCATCCGGTCACGGAAATGGTCACAGGTTTTGATATCGTCAAAGAACAACTGCGCATCGCCGCCGGTGAGCGTTTGTCCATCACCCAAGACCAAGTCAAAATGCAAGGCCATGCGATTGAATGCCGCCTCAACGCCGAAGACCCAAACACCTTCATGCCTTGCCCCGGCAAGATTGAGCAGTTCCACATGCCGGGCGGCCCCGGTATCCGTTGCGAGACGCATATTTACAACGGCTATAAAGTGCCGCCCTATTATGATTCGATGATCGGCAAACTGATCGCCCACGGCGAAACCCGCGCCAGCGCAATTGCCCGCATGAACACGGCCTTAAGCGAAATCATCATTGACGGCATCAAGACCAACATCCCGCTCCAGCAAGACATCATGAATGACAGCGCATTCGCGGCGGGTGGGCAAAACATCCATTATCTGGAAAAGAAATTGGGGCTTTATTAAGACCCCATAGAGATTCTAGGGCGCAAAGCTTGTCTAAACTGCGCCCTAGAAAGCATTAAGGCCTTGATGCCAACCATCAAGGCTATGCAACATCCGCCCCACCATCCTCCCCGCACAACAACCCTGCCGCCAACAATGGCTGGCCCCAAGCCTTCCAGAAACAAATCCCCAGGGCAAACGCATTAAAATAAAAAACATTAAATATCAATTTGATAGAAGCTTAAAATTGCCCCAAAAAACCTCTATATTATATGCAATTCATTGATTTTTATATGATTTAAAAATTCAAATGCGACTACCCTGAACAAATCCCTTACAGGGCGGCAGGCAACACCAGTAGATGCTATAATAGCCAGTTACCTTGTTATGCTTCAAACCGTCAAGTTTTTAGTGCGAGGGAGCGCGGGCATCCTGCCCGCCCGTTGCGGTCAAGAAACCCAAGCTCCAAAAAACCGAATACTTGACCGTTCACAGTATAAATTGCCCTAGCCACACTGCAAACAGCCTTGGGCAAACGGCGTTCACATCCTACCCACACTTACCTTTTATGGCCTGGCATCAACTCACTGTTATCACCCACGAACACCTAGCCCCCGCGCTGGCCGATTTTTTCGACCAGTTAGGCGCGGTGTCGGTCACTTATATGGATGCCGAAGACGAGCCTGTTTATGAACCGGCCATCGGCGAAACCAAAATCTGGACACGCACCCAAGTGATAGCCCTGTATGAACTGGATGCCGATCCCGAACAGATAAAAGCCTTAGTCTATGCCAAATTTCCGGCACAAGAGCTTTTTGACTGGCAATATGAGGCGATTGCTGACCAAGCATGGGAAAGGGCGTGGATGGAATACTACCACCCGATGAAATTTGCCGATAAGCTCTGGGTATGCCCCACCGGACAAGAGCACTACGAAGTCGGTACCGTTTGCCTGACCTTAGACCCAGGACTAGCGTTTGGCACGGGTACGCACCCGACTACGGCATTGTGTTTGGAATGGCTGGCAAGTCATGATTTAAAAGGCAAAACCGTGATTGATTATGGCTGTGGCTCCGGCATCCTAGCGGTGGCGGCGGTGTTGCTGGGTGCAACTTCGGCCATTGCCGTGGACATCGACCCGCAAGCATTGACCGCCACCCACGACAACGCCTTAAAAAATAACGTTCAGGATAAGATAACCTGCTATCTGCCCGAACAATTCCAACCCGTACCAGCCGATGTGGTGCTGGCTAATATCCTTGCCAAACCTCTAATTGACTTGGCAAGCCCCATCAGCGCTTTGGTAGCGGCGGGCGGTCAATTGGTGTTATCAGGCATTCTCCACGAGCAAAGCGACGCGGTTGTTGCCGCCTACCAAAATAGCATTAGCTTTACCCCGCCGGTGCAACAAGAAGACTGGATCAGGCTGGATGGCTGCAAACCTTGACATGCCCGCATGTTCACTCGCTGTCCGAATTGTAACCACCCACAACCGCTAACGGTAGAGCAATTGCGTGTCAGTCGGGCGATTTTATATTGCCCACACTGTGCCATCCACTTTGACGCATTGGAGCTACTTGATGAAGAACCGGCCAGCGAAACCCTAGCCGTACCGATAAGACCGGAGCCACCTCCAGCAAACGTAGAATCGGATACGCCCATTATCTTACCGTGGGAGCAGTCCACTGCCATTGCCAACCCGCACTGGCGGACAGGCGTACTATTAGGGGTGCTGTTATTGGTAGGCCAATTGCTGTACTTTAACAGTACCGCCATCAGCCGTAACCACACCCTGCGCCGTTTATGCCAGCCGCTTAGGTGTCCGCTGCCCGTTTACCAAAACGCCGCTGAATTGGCTATTATCAGCAATGCCCTAGAGCCATTGCCCGACCAAGGCCATTTATTTAGGCTGTTGATTAGCAATCAGGCCGCTTTTGCACAAGCCTATCCGCTGATTGACCTGACACTGCAAGATTACGGGGGCAATGCCATCGCACAGCGCCGCTTTGCCCCGCACGACTACTTATTTAACGCCACTACCGCGACCATCGCCCCGGAGGCCAGCGTGGAACTGAGGCTACACCTTGCCCCGACCACCCAAACCGTGGGCGGTTATACTTTTGATTTGACTTATTAATATGGCACATCCTGTACTCTTTTTAAAAAAACACGAAGACCAACGCCTGCGTAAAGGCCATTTATGGGTGTTCAGCAACGAAATCGACACCCAACGCTCGCCGCTGGAGCAGTTTGCCGCCGGTGATCTGGTGCAAATCCAGAGCGCGGACGGCAAGCCGATGGGCACCGCCTACGTCAACCCTAACACACTCATTTGTGCGCGGCTATTGTCGAGAAAAGCCAACCTTAAATGCGGGCAAAACTTCTTTAAAGACCGCCTGAGCACGGCCTTAGCCTTGCGTGAAAAAGTTTTTGGGCAACCTTATTATCGGCTGGTGTTTGGCGAAAGCGATGGCCTACCCGGCCTGGTCATTGACCGCTTTGGCCCGGTGTTTTCCGTGCAAATCACCACCGCAGGCATCGAGCAACGCAAAGCCGCCCTTATCGATGCCTTGGTCGAACTTTTCTCCCCTACCGCGATTGTCTTGAAAAACGACAACAGCCAACGGGAATTGGAAGGCTTAGCCTTGGAATCAGAAATCGCTTACGGCGAATTGCCCGCCACCCTCACTATCGAAGAAAACGGCGCCCGTTTTAACATTAATATTTTGGACGGACAGAAAACCGGCTGGTTTTACGACCACCGCAGCAGCCGCGCCCAATTGGCGGCGATGGCAAAAGACCAGCGGGTATTGGATTTGTTTTCATACACAGGCGCTTGGGGCATCCCTGCCGCACGGGCGGGCGCTACGGAGGTGATTTGCGTGGATGCGTCTGAAGGCGCGTTGACACTGGCGGCGGAAAGTGCCAGACTCAACGGTGTGGCAGAAAGGATGCAGTTTGTGCGCAGCGATGTGTTTGAGTTTTTAAAACAAGCACGGTTGGACAACCAGCTTTACGATATTATCGTGCTCGACCCGCCCGCGTTGATTAAACGCAAAAAGGACTTTAAACAAGGTTACGAGGCTTACCGCCGCCTCAACCACCTCGCCCTGCAAGTGCTGGCCAAAAACGGCGTGCTAGTCTCCGCCTCTTGCTCTTTTCACTTAAGCCGTGATAATTTACAAGAAATTTTACGGTCATCGGGGCGGCATATCGACCGCCATCTGACGTTTTTCGCCAACCTCGGACAAGGCCCCGACCATCCCGTTGATCCGGCCATCCCTGAAACAGAGTACCTAAAAACCTTTTTTTGTTCAGTATCATCCAGCTTGTAAACCCCTTAAGGCGTACCATTGTAAAGACCGTTGCCATCATGGAAACAGAGACTTGCGCATTGTGCGGACAACCCGTGCGTCTTGGAGGCTTTACCCATAGTGATAGCACGGGCAGCAAACAATTTTGTTGCGGCGGTTGCCTAAGCATTTTCCGGCTTTTGCACTGCCCTGACGAAACGACAACTATAACAATAAATGACCCTAAAAATGATGAGGAGACACCCTAAATGAAAGCTTGCGAAACCTGCACCCGCGTCGAAATTGGCAAAAACCACAACCAAATGCCCGTCTGGAAACGAGCCGTCGGCATGGTGCTGGTCTATTTGCCCATCCTGACCCTGCCGTTTGTGATCTTAAGCGCTTACAAGACCTATTACCACCTGCTGTTTGTCGGGGCCACCAAACTGAAAAAATGGTCTGATTTTATCCCCGACCGTGCCAGCCACCGTTACACGCTCAAAAACCAAATCACCATGAAACCCTCGTTTTTTGGTAGCCTGTCCCAATACAAACTGTTCTGGATCTTAAACTGCACCTGGTACTGCCCTTACAGCGTCGCCCTGTTTGAATGGCATGCCTATATGGTCAAAATCGTTGAAAACTGGTGGTGCCCATTCGGCCACGACAAAAAACACACCTACGACAACGCCCCCATTGACAAGTCATTTTGGCATATCTATCCCCATGACAATGCCAAACTGACCGATGAAGACCGCGACAACCCCATCTGGAATGACGGTTCCGAGTCATAAGCCAACCCACAAAGACAGCGGTTTTGTTGTTCCCACCAGGCCACTAGCCTTGTGG
>JAQTNZ010000036.1 GCA_028713595.1 Methylovulum sp.
CGCTGTTCCTGCAAACTGACCTGGAAGCGTTTGTCGTCCTGACCCAAGCACGGGCGCCCAGGGCCTTGAATTGGGAAGACCACGACCTGTTAAAAACCGTAGGCAAGCAACTTGCCAATGCCCTCGCCCTCAACCGGGCCAGTGACGCACTGTCCAGATCACGCCAGTTTGAAGCCTATAACCGTATTTCCGCCTATTTGGTGCATGATCTGAAAAACTTGATTGCGCAAATCAGCCTGATTGTCAAAAATGCCGAAAAACACAAGCGCAACCCTGAATTTATTGATGATGCCATCACGACCTTAGAAAATGTCGTGGTGAAAATGGACCATCTGATCACCCAGCTCAAAAAAGGCCATGACACGGCCTATCAAAACGTCCGGCTTAACCTCAGCGAAATCGCCGCTGATGTCGCCATCCAGCAAGCGGGCAACAAACCCACCCTACACGTTGTCAACCATATCGCGACAACTGTGTTTGTCATGGGTGAAAAAGCCAGGCTTACCGCCATCTTGGGCCATCTGGTGCAAAATGCCCAGGATGCCACGCCCGACACGGGCTTTGTCAAACTGGAGCTGGATAAAAACCAACACCACGCGCTCATTAAAATCATTGATAACGGTTGCGGCATGGATAAAAAATTCATTGCCGAGCGTTTGTTCAAACCGTTTGACACCACTAAAGGCAATGCCGGCATGGGCATAGGCGTTTATGAAGCGCGTGATTACATCCTCAAAAATTCGGGCACTTGCAGCGTGGACAGCAAACCCGGTGTGGGCACCACCTTTACGATCAGCTTGCCACTGGCGGAAAACCATCCCACCGGGCTTGTAGGGCAGTAGCATCCAGGGTGGTAGCCTCGCCCCTTACCCTAAAACTCTGTTTCTGAAATCGAACTGACTTTAAACTGCATATTTTCGCTGGCACGACAAGCCCTCAGTGCAATAGTAAGGCTAATGGCACAGCCAAGGCAATTTAAGCCTAGAACAATTTATCCAGACTTGCCATAATAGCCTTTTCTGTCCATATTCGGGTGCCATTATTAACAAGCGCGTTCTATTAGGGGTGAGCGGCGGTATTGCCGCCTATAAATCGGCGGAGTTGGTGCGCTTGCTGCGCAAACAAGGGGCCGATGTGCGGGTGGTGATGACCCCGGCCGCCACCGAATTTGTCCGCCCGCTCACCTTTCAGGCCTTATCCGGCAATCCTGTGCACACCTCATTATTGGATGCTGATGCCGAAAACGCCATGGGGCATATCGCTTTGGCACGGTGGGCGCAATTGCTCATCATTGCCCCGGCCAGTGCCGACTTGCTCGCCAAACTAAGCCACGGGCTGGCCGATGACTTATTGACCACCCTGTATCTGGCGGCAAACTGCCCGGTGTATGTGGCTCCGGCGATGAACCAGGCCATGTGGGGCAAGCCTGTGACCCAAGAGAATGCTGGACGGCTTAAAAGCCACGGCGTGCAGTTTATCGGCCCGCAAGCGGGCGAACAAGCGTGTGGCGACATCGGCTTGGGACGCATGGCCGAACCCGAAGATATTTGCCGATACTTGCTCGCGCCAGCATCCGGGCCGCTGCAAGGGGTCAAGGTGCTGGTCAGCGCCGGCCCTACCCGCGAACCCTTAGATCCGGTGCGCTATATCACCAACCGCAGTTCAGGGAAAATGGGCTACGCCATAGCCCTGGCCGCCGCCGGGATGGGAGCGCAAGTGGCCTTGGTCAGTGGCCCGGTTCAGTTGGAAGCACCCGCGCAGATACGGCTTATCAAGGTGGAAACCGCCGCACAAATGTACACGGCGGTCATGTCAGAGGCATCCGGCCAGGACATTTATATCGGCGCGGCGGCGGTGGCCGATTACAGCCCCGAAGCCGCCACTGAAAAAATCAAAAAGCAAGACGGGCAAAGTCTCCTGGTGCTTTATAAAACCCAAGACATCTTGGCCGCCGTGGCCGCACTCACGCCAGCCCCTTTCACCGTTGGTTTTGCCGCCGAAACTGACAATCTTGAGCAGTATGCCATCGGCAAGCTCCAACACAAAAAACTCGACATGATTGCCGCCAATTGGGTAGGCCAAGAAACCGGCGGCTTTGACAGCGACCAAAACGCCTTGCAAGTGTTCTGGCCCACCGGACAAAAAACCTTGGCAATGGCCGACAAACACCTTCTCGCCGGGCAATTGCTTGGCCTCATCGCCGAACGTTTTCACAGCACCAGACCATGACCACCATACAGTTAAAAATACTTGATGCCCGTTTGGGCAACACCATCCCTTTGCCAAGCCATGCGACCGAAGGTTCGGCGGGCTTGGATTTACGGGCCTGCCTTGATGCGCCCACCGTAATCAATCCAGGCGAAACCTTGTTAATCCCGACAGGGTTGGCAATTTACATCGGCAACCCTAAGTTGGCGGCAATAGTGTTGCCACGCTCAGGCCTAGGCCATAAACACGGGATTGTCTTAGGTAACTTGGTGGGGCTGATTGACTCGGATTATCAGGGGCAAGTGTTCGTTTCCTGCTGGAACCGTGGCGACAGCGCCTTCACTATTGAGGTAGGCGAGCGTATCGCCCAAATGGTTTTTGTGCCAGTGGTACAGGTTGGCTTCACCCAGGTTGATAGGTTCACCACAAGTGCCCGTGGCACGGGTGGCTTTGGCCACACCGGGCAACAGTAAGGCAACTGCCAGCAAAATAGCCCCCCTTTATAATGCAGGACATGAGCCATCACCCAATGTCCCGCATTTTTTCCGCTACCCTTACGCCGAATACCCGTTCGGTATATGGATGACTGGAAACAACCTAATAGCTTGTTATCTTTGGAGTTATTGTTATTATGAGAAAACTTTTCTCGTTGCTTGCACTGGCAACCGTTATCATGATGCTGAGCGCAGGGCTTGGCCTTTACTGGTTGTCTAACAATGAAGCCACTGCGTCCAAACAGGATGCCGCCACCGCCGAAGCGAAAAGCATCGCCTTTGGCGTGGCGGCACAGATTAACTTACTGGATAAGACACTGGATAAAATGGCCCAAGACCCTGAGGTGCTGAACGCCATCATCACCGGCAACAGCGGCTTATTAAGGGTGACTGCGGAAAAATTGGAAAAATATATCCCCGATATTTTAAAAATCCGCTTATTGCTGCCGGACACCAATGAAATTGACGAACAATCCAAGCCACGCATGGGTTTTGCCGATTTGGAGCTAGTCAAGGGAACCTTAAAGGGCAACCAGTTTCCTGGCATACAAGGTGACAAAGGCATTGACAGGCACTTGGCGATAGCACGCGGCATCACCCAAAACGGCAAAGTCATCGGGGTCATTTTGGCGAGTTTGGATGAAAACATTATTTTGGGCGGCTTACGGTTGGCACCGGTGAAAAACGGCTATTATGAACTTAAGCAAGGCCAGTTGGTGCTAGGGGCGATTGGCGCAAAAGACACTACGGAAAACCTTGACAGCAACCAAGTCAATATCGCCAACACCGACTGGACGATCCATTACCGCCATGACGATGCCATTGATGTTGTCAAGTTGGGTTTGGTGGCGGGGCTTATCATCGTCCCCTTATCAATCACGCTATTGGTTATCTTTATCGCCCACCAAAGGCTGTCAAACACCTTGACGCAAGATTTGGAAAGCTTGATGAAAGCGTTTAAAGACATGATGACCGGCACCGCACACAGCCATTATCCGGTGGACTTGGCAGAAATGAACGCCGCCGTGTCCAACCTCATCCAGTTTAAGCGGGTCATCGATTATGGTGACCGGGAAACCTCAATGAGCCATAACACATCGTCTTTTAACAGCGCCAGTTCTGACATTATCGTCAGTGACGACGATGAATTCGACCTGGATGACTTGTTTGATGACATCAATGATTTTAAGCTTTAACTTTGCCAAAGCCCCCCCCTGAATTTACATCTCCTTGATTTAACATTAACCTTTGATGGACTATTAAAAAATGATGCAAGAAAAAGCCGCCCCCCTGATCGCTGAAGTGTTGATAGAAGCCTTGCCTTATATCCAACGCTTTAAGGGCAAGACCGTTGTCGTCAAATTTGGCGGCAACGCGATGGTTGATGAAACCTTGAAAAACAGCTTTGCCAGAGACATCGTGCTCATGAAACTGGTCGGCATCAACCCCATTGTCGTGCATGGCGGCGGCCCGCAAATCGGCCAAGTATTGGCAAAACTGGGCAAAACCAGCAGCTTTGTCGATGGGATGCGCGTGACTGACAGCGAAACAATGGACGTGGTGGAAATGGTGCTAGGCGGCTTAGTCAATAAGGAAATCGTCAACCTAATCAACATGAACGGTGGTAAAGCGGTAGGATTGACCGGTAAAGACGGCGATTTTATCCGTGCCAAAAAAATTCATCTAAAACGGGCCTTGTTAGACGATGACGCTTCTGAAATCATTGACCTAGGGCATGTCGGGGAAGTCAGCAGCATAGACCCATCGGTGGTCGATATGCTTGGACGTAGCGATTTTATTCCAGTGATTGCCCCGATAGGAGTCGGTGAGGATGGCTATTCTTACAATATCAACGCCGACTTGGTGGCGGGCAAAACCGCCGAAGTGCTGAAAGCGGAAAAATTGATCTTGCTGACCAACACCGCCGGCATACTCGACAAACAAGGCCAGTTATTGACCGGGCTGTCGGTGGCCGATATTGACGCGCTGATTGCCGACGGGACGATTTCCGGCGGCATGATCCCAAAAACCCGTTGCGCCACCGATGCCCTAAGCGGCGGTGTCCATAGCGTGCACATCATTGATGGACGGGTGGAACATGCGGTATTGCTGGAATTGTTCACCAACCAAGGGGTGGGGACGTTGTTACTGAGCCGCCCCCGCTAAGGCGTTGTTGACATAGCTGCGGAAAGATGCCCGCAAGTCTTTGATCCTTTGGCTGGAACATAATTCTTCACCGATAGCCGAATTGTGGCAATGGATGTCCAAAAACAGCTCATAGTCATTCTCGGTGATGATGATGCGTGATAACGACAAACTGATGTCGGTATCGACGGCGGGCGGGCGGTTCATAATCAGCTTGTCATTATAAACATCGGGAACCGTGGTGGAATGGCGGTTGACAAACTGGCGGGCAATTTCCCAAGCCTTATTGCATTGATGGTCATTGTCACAATGGAACAGGCCTAAGGCATTGGCTTGTTGGATATTCGGCCTGGCCGCCTCGTGCTTCGTTTTTCTTACCGACTGGGTCAAAAACAAATAACGGTCAATATTGGCGGTGTATTCGTTCCTGACCAGCTCTTGCTTATCGGCGGTGGCACGGATTATCTTATTGATTTTTTCTATTTGTTGTTGGGTTGATTGGATATCCTCAAGCAATTTGTCCGGCACCTGCTGGCCGTTACGTTCCGCCGCCGCCGCCGCTTTTTGCTGGTTATCCAGTTGTTGCGTGACATTCTTTAACGATTCATCCAACACCCGTCTCTGGTTGTCAAAGTCTTGCATTTTAGTCGTTAACGCTGCATTGATATCTTCTTCAGAATGGAAGGTATTCAATAAGGTATGATCGTTGATTTTTTGTTTGGCAATCAGCTTTTCCTCCTCTTTCCTCAGTTCAGCCAGCCTGGCTTCCAAATCTATTTGCTCTTTGGTCTTGGCTTTTTCAACCACATCAATCACCCTTGCCCTAGGGTTGAGCAATTCACGGCGGTTTTGCGATTGTTCCGGCGGAACTTGGTCAGAAAACAAGGTGTTACCGTATTGGTCTTGCAGCCGATATAAGCGCTTGGCAAAGGCCATTTCACCGCTTAGCAAACAAAATAAAACAATCAGGACTTGGGACATAGCTACAGGCATAGGTTTTTGGATGGCTTTATACAAGATTCTGAATTATATGACAAAGGCACAGCAAAGCGAAAAGGTTATTGTCCCGCCCCTTATCTTTTTTAGTCTGGCCTCAGCAATATGCACGCCATTATTAATGGCTTAGCCACAAAACACAAGCTTGACCTATGGCATCAAGTAAGCCGCCAGCTAACCTATCAGGCTTGCCAATTGCTGCAAAGGCGGCAGCACGATCATTTTCGCCAGTTGCAAAAACAGCAACACCGCTAAGGGTGACAAGTCAATGCCGCCCAAATCGGGAATAAACTTACGGCAGATGTTCAGCAAAGGGTCGGTAAGGGCCGCCAAAATGGAAGATGCCGAATCGTAAGCGCCAGGATTTATCCAGCTCAACAAGGCCCTGGCAAAAACCGCAAAAATAAAGATGTTGGCCAGCAAAGCGACCAAGTCGCTAACCGACAAAATGGTCAATGCCGCGACATTAACCATCACCCCCTTTAAGATGAGGATGATGAAGTTGGCAAACATCTGCAAAAACAGCATCAGGACCAGCGAAGAGGTGTCAATCCTGCCAATAGACGGTATGAAACGGCGCAAGATGCGCAAAGGCGGATGGGTGACCTTAAGCAACAGCTGGGCAATCGGATTATAAAACGAGGTGCCGCACCATAGCAGTAAAAACCGCAACAATACCGCCAAGATATAGAGCGATGTTAAGGAATCAACGATCAGGATAATCGGGTCGGTCAGGTAACTGGAATTCATCAGCAATCCTCCATCTGTTTGGACATTTCGACAGAACGCTCACGCGCCGCCTGTAAGGCGCTGGCAACCAGTTGGGCAAAACCGCCCTGCTCAAATGTCTGTATCGCCTGTTGGGTAGTACCGCCCGGCGATGTCACCCGTTTGCGCAACTGCTCCGGCGATTCGGGCGATTCCAAGGCGATTTTTGCCGCCCCCAAGGCGGTTTGCTGCACCAGCAGCCGTGCGGTGGCGGCGCTCAAACCCAAATCCACCGCCGCCGCTTCCATCGCTTCCATCAGCAAAAAGAAGTACGCAGGGCCACTGCCGGACACGGCGGTCACGGCATCCAATTCACTTTCATCAGTGACCCATAGCGAAATGCCCACGGCCCGCATAATGCTTTCTGCCAAATCACGTTGGCTAGGGCTGACATTGGCGTTGGCATGTAAGGCGGTCGCCCCTGTCAAGACCAAGGCGGGGGTGTTGGGCATACAGCGCACCACCGCCGTCCCGCCGCCCAGCCAAGCCGCCAAACTGCTTTGCCTGACCGCCGCCGCAATCGACACCACCAACCGTTGCCCGATTAACGGGGCGATGGCGCAAGCGACTTCTTTAAGGCTCTGCGGTTTGACCGCCAAAACTATCACGTCAACTGCCGCCACCACCACCGCGTTGTCGGTGCTGGTGTTGACACCAAAATTGGCCGCCAGGGCCGCCAAGGCCGCTTCATTGACATCACAGACCCATATCGCTTCTGCCGCATGGCCGCTGGCAACCAAGCCGCTCACCAAACTGGAGGCCATATTGCCACCGCCAATAAACCCTATTTTGTTCGTTTTCATAATGTCCCTGTCAGATAATGATCATAGCTATTTTACCCTATATGGAGCTTGAGCAATAAATCACAAGCGTTTTCCTATAAAATGCCCGCTCATTCTTGACCCATTGCCTTGCCATTCATGATCGACACCCTGTATATAGAATATGCCGTCCGCCAACATCCGCGTGTGCTGGAAATTTTGGCACGCTTCCCGAACGCCACCCGCATCCCTTGCCAGCGTTACACGGAAGTGTTCAACCCCAAGGCGCAAAATTTCCGGCTGCAAAAGCTCAAACCCGCCCTGATTTTGGCCGAAAAACACCTGCGCTTCGCTCTGCCCGCCCCCGTAGGTTATGGCATGGGCGCCCGCCATAATTATTATTTTTCCCATGTCCTCAATTGCCTTTATGACTGCCGTTACTGCTTTTTGCAAGGCATGTACCCGTCCGCCCACTATGTGCTGTTTGTCAATTACGAGGCGTTCCAGGACGACATCCGGCAAGTGTGCGCACAAACGCCGGGCGAGGCCGTGCATTTTTTCTCCGGTTACGATGGCGACAGCTTGGCACTAGAACCTGTCACCGGCTTTGCCGGACACTTTTTGCCATTTTTTGCCGACCTGCCCAATGCGTGGCTGGAATTGCGCACCAAAAGCACCCAAGTGCGCAGCCTACTAAACCACCCCCCCTTGCCCCGTTGCGTGGTCGCGTTCAGCTTGTCACCGCACGCCATCGCCGAAAAAGTCGAAGCCAAAGCCCCGTCCTTACAACGCCGTCTGGACGCATTGTGCAAATGCCAAGAACAAGGCTGGCTCATCGGCCTGCGCTTTGACCCTTTGCTGTACCAACAGGATTACCAGACGCTTTATCAGGCCTTCTTTGCGCAAGTGTTTGCCAGAATCAATCTTGACCTATTACATTCGGTCAGTTTAGGGGCGTTCCGTTTGCCAGAGCATTTTTTCAAAAAAATCCACACGCTCTATCCTGAAGAAAGGCTGTTCGCCAGCCATTTAGAAAAGTGCCAGGGCATGGTGTCTTATCCGAAACGTTTGGAACAAGAACTGCTCGACTATTGCAGCGCACAACTATTGACCCATATCCCAGCAGACAAGCTTTTCCCATGCACAGCCTAAGCCGTACTATCCTGGTCACTGGGGCCAGCTCCGGCATAGGCCGCGCCGTTGCCAGAAACTTGTTGCAACAGGGCCATCACGTCATAGGCATAGCGCGTGATAGCGGCAAGTTTCGCCAAGATATCCAAGGCTTCACCGCCGTACAACTGGATCTGGCCGATTTGCAAGCCTTGCCGGAACAACTGCGCAAGTTGGCGCAAGCCTTCCCAGCCATTGATGGCATTATTTTTTGTGCCGGACAAGGCCAATTTGGTTCCGTGGAGGAATTTTCTTATCGGCAGATCAATGAGTTGATGACTATCAACTTCACCAGCCAAGCGTATCTGACCCGCGCCTTTTTGCCCGCGTTAAAACGCCAGCCGCGTAGCGATTTGATTTACATTGGCTCCGAAGCCGCGTTAAAAGGCAGCCGCAAAGGGGCGGTGTATTGTGCCAGCAAATTCGCCCTGCGGGGCTTTACCCAAGCTTTGCGCGAAGAATGCGGCAAAAGCCATGTTAGGGTGTGCCTGATTAACCCCGGCATGGTCAGGACAGCCTTTTTTGACCAGCTGGCCTTCGCTCCGGGCGATGACGACAGCAACGCATTAACGCCCGAAGACGTTGCCGAAGCCGTGCTGTATGTGCTTGAATCCAGTTCCCAGATGGTTGTCGATGAACTTAACCTAAATCCTTTGAACAAAGTCGTCAAATTCAAATAAGCCTATGCGTATCCTGTTTATCCACAATAACTTCCCCGCCCAATATCGGCATGTCGCCCAAACCTTAGCCCCAAACCCAGCGCATAAAGTCGGCTTTATCACCCAAAGCCGTGCTGATCTTCAGTTGCCGGGTATCACCAAACTGGTGGTTGAGCCGACCCGCAAAGCCCATGACAGCACCCATTTGTATGTCAAACAATTTGAAAGTGCCGTACTGGAAGCGCAAGCGGTGGTGCGGGCGCTGAACGAGCTGAAAGCCAAAGGTTTTGTGCCTGATCTAGTTTGCGCCCATACCGGCTGGGGTTGCGGCATGTTTGTCAAAGACATTTTCCCGAACACGCCGTTATTGCTCTATTGCGAATGGTTCACCCGCGCCTACCACAGCGACTTGGATTTTGATCCGGCTTTCGCGCCCAGCCTTGACAGCATCTTACATTTTCGTGCCAGCAATGCCGCCATCCTGATAGATTTGGAAGCCTGTGATGGCGGCATCAGCCCTACCCATTGGCAGCATTCACGTT
This sequence comes from Methylovulum sp., assembly GCA_028713595.1. Classification (GTDB taxonomy): domain Bacteria; phylum Pseudomonadota; class Gammaproteobacteria; order Methylococcales; family Methylomonadaceae; genus Methylovulum. The sequence goes on from JAQTNZ010000036.1 coordinate 9,744, forward strand.
TTCCCAAAGCTTACCAACCCTCCATCCAAATCTTGCATGACGGTATCGACAGCGATTATTTCCACCCCCAATCGGGCGCAAAACTGCAACTGCCCAGACTGGACTTAAGCCACGCCAAAGAAATCGTCACTTATGTCTCAAGGGGCATGGACGCTTACCGGGGTTTCCCGCAATTTATCGAAGCACTGGCAAAACTGCAACAACGTAGGCCGTATTGCCACGCGGTCATTGTCGCTGATGACCGTGTCGCTTATGGCCCCAATCCACCAGAAGGCAAAAGTTGGAAAAACTGGATATTGGCAAAAACCGAGCTGGATATGTCCCGTACCCATTTTGTCGGCATCTTGACTTACCTACACTACCGTCAAGTATTGCAGGCATCCTCGGTGCATGTGTACCTGACCCGACCGTTTGTCCTATCATGGTCTTTTTTGGAAGCCTTAGCCAGTGGTTGCTTAGTGGTGGCTTCCAATACTGCGCCTGTGCTGGAAGTGGTTGCTGATGGCGAGAACGGGTTACTAGTGGATTTTTTTGACACCCAAGCCATTGCCAACCGTATTGAAGAAGCCTTAAGCCTTACCCCCACCGAAGCGGCCAAATTACGGAGCAACGCCCGCACCACGGTTGTGGAGCGTTACGCCTTAGCAAAGTTATTGCCGCAACACATTAAGATATTGGAGGACTATGCAGACAAAAAAGCTTAGCCCAGCATGTAATAGTTGATAACATTGTCGATTGTAGAGACGTTGCCGTGCAACGTCTCTACAGGGTCATCCCTAATCAATCACCCCACCTTTTCGCAATTGTGTGCGGAAAGTTTCAATACGCTTACGGTTGACCCCC
>JAQTNZ010000037.1 GCA_028713595.1 Methylovulum sp.
GTCGGTGCGCAGTGCGGCAAAAGCATACCCTGTACTAAAGATTTGCTTCACATCCACGGTACCATTGAGTTGCGCCGCAACAGTGCTACTGTCACCACCTCCACTGCTATCGCCCCAAGTGACCACCGAACCGTCCGCACGCAATGCCGCAAAGGCTTCATTTGTGGAAAAAATCTGCGTCACATCCACCGTACCATTAAGTTGCGTAGCCACCGCGCTGCTGTCACCGCCACTCAGGCTATTCCCCCAAGTGACCACCGAGCCATCAAACTTAATCACAGCAAATGCTGAGCTATTACCAAACTCGCCAGAGGAATGCCCCGGAAATGATAGGGTGTTTTTTGTTATCGTCACGGTCATGCCAATTTCTCCAAGAATAGAAATCAAAAAAGTAGCTTAAAAATAAATATCTATTAAACAACACTGCGGTTTTTTCACTCCCATTGCCTCTTTGGAGCGCGGGCATTTTGCCCGCGCTCCTTCACACTAAAAACCGAAAACTTGACTGTTTAAAGTATACCCTAAAAATACGCCGCATAAGGCGGCCTGCAAATGCGGACATATTAACCGCAAGGCGGCATTCCTACAACCTCCTGCGTTTTTAAGACTAAAAAAGCATTAAATTTCCTAAAATCCCCTACCCATCGTTAATAAGCTATACTTACGGTTAACCTTACAGGCTTTGTGTATTTTTTGCGGACAACGATAGCTTACCCATTGGCTATCTTTAAGATGACTTCATCAGAAGAGCAAAAATGACCATAAGCCATTTACAAGCTTGCTTTTGCGCATGGGTACAGCCTTTTGCATCACATCCCCATCAAACTACCGCCAAACCACCTAAAAAGCATCGGATGGTTGCCATTACCCCAGCAAAGCCCTAACCTAAGCTTGCCCGATTTTATAATTGCACATAACTGGCTTAACTTTCCCAAGGACACAGGCTTATGACCGCACCTACCCAACATCCTAACCGCCAAACCCTGTATGTCGCCGTCGCCCTGGTGTTGGGAATTGTCCTGGGAGAAACACTTAACCTAAGTTTGGGCGGGGCGGGGCATCCCGACCCGCTACTTGCCCAGATTGTCGCAGTGCTGAATGTACTGACGGATATCTTCCTGCGCTTGGTTAAAATGATTATCGCCCCATTGGTGTTCGCCACGCTGGTGGTCGGTATGGCGAAAATGGGCGACATCCACACGGTAGGGCGTATCGGCCTTAAAGCCATGCTGTGGTTTTTTTCCGCCTCCATCGTCAGCTTGCTTTTAGGCATGTTGCTGGTCAATCTCTTCACTCCTGGCAGTTCCCTGCATATCCCCTTGCCCCCTATCGAGGCGGTGAGCGGTTTGCCGAACGTCAAGCCGACCTTAAGCAATTTTGTCGCCCATATCTTCCCGAAAAGCATTATCGAAGCGATGGCCGCCAACGAAATTTTGCAAATTGTCGTGTTTTCGATGTTTTTTGGCATTGCCTGCGCGTCCTTGGGCGAATTGGCGCATCCGGTGGTGAAATTGCTGGATTCGCTGGCGCATATCATGCTCAAAGTCACCAGTTATGTGATGCACTATGCCCCCGTGGCGGTGTTTGCCGCGATGGCGGCGGTGATCGCCCAACAAGGTATCGGCGTGTTGCTGTCTTACGGGCAATTTATCGGGGAATTTTATTTTGGTTTATTGTTGCTGTGCAGCTTGCTGGGCGGTTTCGCTGCCCTGTTTTTGGGGCGGCGGGTGCTGTCGTTGATCCGCCATATCCGCGAACCGATGTTACTGGCTTTCGGTACGGCCAGCAGTGAAAGCGCATACCCCAAGCTTTTACAGCAATTGGAGCGCTTTGGCTGTGATGAAAAAGTCTGTGGGCTAGTGTTGCCGCTGGGCTATTCGTTTAACCTTGACGGCAGCATGATGTACATGACCTTCGCCGTGCTGTTCATCGCCCAAGCCTACGGCATCGACATGCCGCTGGCCGACCAACTGCTGATGTTGTTGGTGCTGTTGTTCACCAGCAAAGGCGTGGCCGGCGTACCCAGAGCATCATTGATAGTCATCGCCGCCACCTTGTCAATGTTTAAAATCCCTGAAGCGGGTTTGTTGTTATTGCTGGGCATCGACCAAGTTCTCGACATGGGACGCAGCGCGACCAATGTCTTTGGCAATAGCATCGCCTCGGCGTTGGTGAGCCGTTGGGAGAAGGCGTTGCGGTAGTGTTAAGGGAAAATTGAAAAAAGGGGCAACAATTTTGTTGCGCAACAGAATTGTTGCCTATTGAAGGGCATTGGGCAATTAACAATAAAGCTTCACCTAACCACTACATAAGGCCCCGGAATAATCCACAGCCGTTGTGCATCATGCCTATCCGGCACTTCCAACTGCATACGGTATTGTCCTGGCGGCCCTTGTAGGGTTAGGCTGCCTTGCGCCATGCCGTTGTAGACGTGTAATATCACCGAGGCCATTTCCCAACCGTGGGCATCGACTTGTAACAGACGGGTGGGCATGGGTTGCTGGCGCGGGGTCAAGGCCACATCTACGGATTGTCCGGCGTGGACGCTAGCGGGGAAGGGTTGCGCCAAGCTGGCATAGACGTTCATGAACAATTGGGTGCAGAAAAATTCCCTCAGCCCCCCTGCCCCTACGGTTTGCGCACAGCCTACCCCCAAATCGGTGCTATCTGGGTGCAGCAGGTTGGCTTTATGGCCGGGGCTGGTCAGCCAGTTTTGCACAAACGCGGCGGCCAGATTCGGGCGTTCGGTCATCATCGCCAGATTTTCCGACACTAAGCCAAACAATGAGCGGACGTGTTGCGCGGCCCGCTCGCCGGAGCCTATGCCTTCGGGGGTGTTATGGGAGAAAAAGTTGCGCCTGACCATATCAAGGCTGTGGGAAGCGGCGATGTCCGCCAACACGGCGTTATCCCATAACGATGGCCGTCCGGCTTGTTGGCGTTCGTGGTTACTGGCCGCAAAAATGCCTTGTTCCAGCCACGCCAAGCCGTTATCACGTTGCCCACGCCCAAAGCTGGCGACTAGGGCGATGGGTACGGCTGACCCTGACCCTAACGGCGGATCAGCCGCCCACAGCCAGCCGGCGGGCGGCCATAACAAGGCCAGTACAGGCAAGATTAAACCGATAGCCGCCAATAATCCGGTGGCGGAGCATAAGGGGGGGAGGTTGCGGGCCATAATCTTTATCCTGCCAAAACAGTACGGAAAGCCATTTTACAGGTAACTGACGTTACGCAGTAACGTTGTTTTGCTCCCGTTTGCCGCGCCGAGCACCGCAGGTTTTGTCGGGATTAGCCCGAAGGGGTGCGGCAAGGATGCCGCACGTCGGTAGAGGGGCAGGAAGCCCCTTCTACCGACCCCCGACAAAACCGAGGAGCACAGGAATAAGCGGTAATCGGGCCGCCTTTTCTTTGGATACTTTCTTTTGGCGGAGCAAAAGAAAGTATCTCGCTTGTCGGTGCGGGAACCGACTTTAAATAAACTATCGCGATAGCGACTCATCTTAATCTGTTTTTTAAAAAGTACACAAGCGACAGCGTAACATCAGTGTTAACCTTAACTTTTTGCCGCCATTCCTGCCTAACGCCATACCAAGCTTGCACACAAAAGCAACGTTGTCTTGTACAATAGCCCCATTTTATATCCCCAAGAGAGAACACGATAGTGAGCGAGAACAACCCAGAAAGCCTGAATTACAAAAGCGCAGGTGTCGATATTGCCGCCGGTAACGCCTTAGTCGAACGTATCAAACCGATTGCCGCCAAAACCCGCACCGCCGGGGTGATGGCGGGGTTGGGTGGCTTTGGCTCCCTGTTTGAGTTGCCGCTGGATCGCTACCAACAGCCGGTGCTGGTGTCGGGTACGGACGGGGTCGGCACTAAGCTGAAACTCGCCATCGACTTGAATATCCATAACACCGTGGGCATTGATCTGGTCGCCATGTGCGTCAACGACATTATCGTCCAAGGCGCCGAGCCGTTGTTCTTTTTGGATTATTTTGCCACCGGCAAGCTGGATGTGGACACGGCGGCGCAAGTGATTGAGGGCATCGGCACTGGCTGCGGCCAAGCGGGCGCGGCCTTGGTGGGCGGCGAAACGGCGGAAATGCCCGGTATGTACGCCGATGGCGAATACGATTTGGCAGGGTTTTGTGTCGGCATCGTCGAAAAAAGCAAGGTACTGGACGGCAGCCAAGTTAAAGTGGGCGACAAGCTGATCGCCATCGCCTCTTCTGGCCCGCATTCCAACGGCTATTCTTTAGTCCGCAAGATCATCAGCCACAGCGGCGCGAATCTGGCCGACCCGTTCCAAGACACCACGCTGGGCGAGGCGTTACTGACCCCGACCCGCATTTATGTCAAACCGCTGTTGGCCTTGCTGGAGACAGTGCCTGTCCACGCCTTGGCGCATATTACCGGCGGTGGCATTACCGAAAACCTGCCGCGTGTCCTGCAAACAGGTATCAACGCCGCCATTGATTTGCAAAGCTGGGAGTTCCCCGCCGTTTTCCAATGGCTACAAAGCCAAGGTAATGTGCCGTTGGCGGATATGCTGACCACCTTTAACTGCGGTGTCGGTATGATTGTCTGTGTCGCCCCTGAAGATGAGGCTGCGACTTTAGAGACTTTGACGACTTTAGGCGAGACGGTGTTCAGCATCGGCGAGCTGGTGGCGGGCGAAGCCCAGCCGCATGTCGTGTACCGTTAAGGCTTATAGTGCAAACGGGGGGCATTCTTTTTACCGGAGAACAATGATGCAATGGTCAGACGTGGTTGATAACCCTTATCTTCAAAACCTACCGTTTAAAATCGAGCTGAACCGTTACGGAAAAATTGAAATGACCCCCGCTTCCAATAAACACGGGCGTTTGCAAGCAAAAATCAGCACCTTGTTTGAGCGCAAACTCAAACAAGGCGAAGCGCTGACCGAATGCTCCATCCAAACCAGCGAGGGCGTAAAAGTCGCGGATGTCGCGTGGTGTTCCAAAGCGTTCATCAAGCGACACGGTTACGCAACACCCTACCCCCACGCGCCAGAGCTATGCGTTGAAATCGTCCCGCCGTCAAACTCAACGCTAGCAATGGCTGAAAAGGTGCCGCTTTACCTACAAGCGGGTGCACAGGAGGTTTGGGTCGTTTGGGAAAACGGTAGGGTGGAGTATTACGGTAAGACGGGTAAACTGGAGCAATCGGGCTATGGTATTGCGATAGCCATTCAATAACGCAAAGCGCTTCAAGGCAATCTCTAAAATTGCTTGACGGGTCAATTTAACCGCAGAATTTAAACTCTATTATGGCTACAAAAATTGTACTTTTTAACCACAAAGGCGGAGTCAGCAAAACGACAACCACTTATAATCTAGGATGGATGCTTGCTACTCTTGGCAAAAAAGTGCTGCTTGTCGATGCCGACCCCCAATGCAACCTTTCGAGTTTAATGTTAGGCGATGATTTTGAAAAATATTATTTAGATACGGCAACGCAATTTCAAAACATAAAAGATGGCGTTAAAGTCGCCTTCCAAGGCAAACCTAAATCTATAGAATCCGTATCTTGTTTTAGCCCCGCAATCAATGGCAATTTATTTTTATTGGCCGGACATGCCGATTTAAGCGAATATGACGCGGCCTTAAGTTTTGCCCAAAACTCCAACAATGCCATCAGCGCCCTTGAAAACTTACCCGGTGCGTTTAATGAGTTAATTGGCAAAACAGCCGAGAGATATAACATTGATTTTGTTTTGATTGACCTTAATCCTGGCTTAAGTGCGATTAATCAAAATCTTTTTATCTCTAGTGACGCATTTATCATCCCAACGAATCCCGACCCTTTTTCAATCATGGCACTTAATACACTTTCTATTATTTTGCCCCGATGGGTTGAATGGGCAAACAGGATGCGGCCACTGTTTGCGGAAGCCACTTATCCGTTAGCAACCTCACAGCCTAAATTTATTGGCGAATTGATCCAACGGTTTAATATAAGGAAAGGTAAGGCTGCAAAACCCTATAAAGATAATATTAATGAAATTAAAGACATTGTCCGAGACAAGTTCGCTCCAGAAATTGCCAAACACCAAATGCTTTTCCCGCAACAGGCTTATGACGAAGTGGGTATTCCCGATGACTACTGCGTATTGGAATTAAAAGATTTCCAAGGCTTACTACCAAAATCTTATGACGCTGGTGTACCCGTATTTGCCTTAAGCACTATACAAATAGCAGAAACAGGCAGTGTGCTGGAAGGCCTAGAAAAAAACAGGGACAATTTCTATGCGGAGTTCAAAGGCTTAGCCACAAAAATTATCGGCTTAGAAAAATATGCACAAGGCGTTTAAGCAATTTGAAAGCAACATCAAAACTGTCAAGGAAATGGATGCCTTATATCATCATTTAACCAGCGATTTACAATTGCCTAATGATTTGTCTGATATTTTAAGATCCCAATTAGTCTACGCTGTCAGTGCCTTAGATAAGCTAATCCATGAATTGGTCAGGATAGGGATGTTACAGGCTTTTGTAGACCAACGCCCAAAAACCAAAAAATTCAGTGGCTTTTCCATTTCCTTAGCAACGTATAACAATATCCAGAAAAGCAGCCAACAACCATTGGGTATCTTACCGCTTGAAACGCCAGCCTATTTTTTTGAGCAAGAAATTATTGTCAAACATAAATACTTGGCTTTTCAAGAACCCGACAAAATAGCTGATGCCTTAAGTTTCATTTGGGAAGAAAAGCAAAAATGGCAAAAAATAGCGGCGTATTTTAACGGTTCCGATGACGCTATCAAGAAGGAATTAAAAAGTATCGTTAGCCGTAGAAATCAAATAGTCCATGAGGCTGACATTGATTTACAAACGAATAGGCGCAATGGCATTGATGAAAGTGACGTAAAAGCAGCGGTCAACTTCATTTTTCAGCTGGGTGACACTATCTTTAAATGCTGCACTGCCGAAAACCCACGTTAAATACAGGGCAAGCATGCCATCCAAACATACCGCACTTAGCCTTACCGCATCTCTAACCCACCCTCTTAATCGCATAAACCGCCCCCGATAACACCAGCAAGCTGGGGATAAAGGCGATCAACGGCGGGTTAAGGCTATAGATCAGGCCGATGTGGCTGATGGTCATGTCGAGGACGTTAAAGCCCATGCCGATGACCACACCGATCAAAATACGGCTGGCGGCGCTGACACCGCGCTTAACACCGATGACAAACGGCGTGGACACCAGCAACATGGCAAAAATGACCAGCGGCGTGACCACCCTGCCCCAAAACGACATTTCATACAGTTGTGATTTTTGTTGGTTGTCTTTTAAAAACGTCACATACACAGCCAAATCATATAATGACAAATTGTCGGGGTTGACTACGACAATTTTCAACAAATCAGGGGAAATGGACGAATTCCATAGCTGCTCCTGGGTACTACTGGCTTGCATTTGTGTGTTGGACACCGCCGAATCTTGAATATCTTGCAGCCGCCATTGTTGCTTGCCCAAATACACGCCTTCATTGGCATGGATGGCGTGCAACAAATGCCGTTGCGCATCCGTTTCATAAATGCTGATGTCGGCGAGGTTGCCATTATCTTTAATCAGGCGGATATTGATAAAGCGGTTGCCTTCGCGTAACCAAATCCCATACTTTAAATTACGGAAAAAAGCGTTGTGCTGGGCGGTGGCCCGCATCACTTGCGCCTTTTCTTCGGCAACCGGGGCGACAAACTCACCGACAAACACCGCCACCACCACCAGAAAACAACCGGCGACCAGCACCGCTCTGATAATCCCGAACACCGACAGGCCACTCGCCCGCATGGCGATCAGTTCATGGTTATTCGCCATCGACCCCAAGGCGAACAAGCTGCCTATCAACGCCGAAGCGGGCATCAGCTCATAAAACACCGTGGGCGAGGTCATGGTGACAAAATAGCACACGTCCATCAGGGTATAGTCGCCCCGCCCTATATCATCCAACTCATCACTGAAGGTGAACAAATCAAATAAGGTCAACAGCAAAATGGCCGCCATGAACGCCGCTTTTAAAATATCAATGACAATATAACGCGTCAGCACATTCATGATACACCCCGCCGAGTCAGATTAAGATAACACCAGCGCCAGCCATATAACCTAGCCAACAGCACCCCGCCCACCAGCAACAGCAACATATTGACCCCCGCCCCGCCCAGCCACGCCGGAATAACCTCTTTAGTGACCCACAACTGGCTGATCCGCAACACATTGCCGTAACAAAAATAAATCACGAACCCTGTCAAAATATTGCCGAACGCGCCGCCGCGTGGCGAAATTTGCGCCAGCGGCACCCCCAGCAAACTCAGCAACAACATCCCTAACGGGATGGACCAACGCCGTTGCAATTCCGCGCTATCGACCGCCGTGTTAGAAGTCCAAAGGGTTTCGGCGGCGATGGCGGTACGGGTATAAAAGACCGCCGTGTCCGGCTCTTCCACCCTAACCGCATATTCATCGAACTTTTCAATGACAAAATCCAACCGCCCAGGTACACCTTGGACGCGCTCACCATGCTTAAAAATGACATAACGGCCTTCCGGCAAATCCCGCAACCGCGCCGATTCGGCGGTGATGATGCTGGGTGTGCCGCCTTCGCGGTGCTGGACAAAGACATCGTGCATGATATTGTCGTTGCTGATGTTTTCGACATAAAACACCAAATCGCCCAAACTGTATTCGCTAAACTTGCCAGCGGCGATACCGCGCAAATCCGAAGACTCATCACCCTCGTGCATGATTTTAGTCGTGGTGGCTTCCGCCCACGGGGTCGTGTACAAAGACAAAGCGGCGGCGGCGACACTTAACGGGAACACCAGCAAAAACACGGCGCGGTACAAGGTCAACACCCCGCCGCCCGCCGAAGCGATGGCCGACATTTCCTGATCGCGGTACATCTTTCCCAACACCATAAGCACCGCCATAAACAAAGCCGCAGGCAACAACGACACCCCTATGGAAATGGTTTTTAACGCCAACAACGTCGCCAGCGTCTCGCTGGACACCCGCCCTTGGATGGCCTTATCCAACACCCTGATAAATTCACGGCTAACGATAATCACCACAATCACCGACCACACCGACAACAGCGTTTTCAGCAAATCTAGGGCAATCAGCCTATCCAGCACCGTTAAGGTAAAGGTACGGCGGATTTTTAAAGTCTTAGGGCAATCGGGCAACAAACGGGACTCCTTTTAATTATGGCTTTGGGCAAGTCCATATTGGTTTGATGTCTCGCCACAATAAGAACAAAAAGTTAAAACACAACCCTCTAGTAAATATCTTCAACAGAATAAAAACTAAAAACATCATTGACGGTTATATTCATCATAGCGAGGATACTCGGCCTTTTATCAACCAGCCGAGTAATGATGTCTCTGGTCAGGCTTGTATCAGCATGATGTATCGCCCTATGGCAATAAGGGCAAAGGCTGAAAATATTATCTAATGTATCAAGCTTTTGTGGCGTTATTTTCTGTAATGCCATGGGGATTAAATGATGTGCCTCAAGATAAGGCAACTGTGTATGCCTTGAGTTAAAAAGCTTGTGCGCCGGATTGTACTCACATTGGTATTTTGCCATTTGCATCCTTGCCAAAGCCAAGCCTCTATCCCTTGAAAAAATGTCACGCGCTTTCAGCCGATTTATTTTTATTTCATCCAATTCCAAAAGCGAATCCTGATAAACCCCTTCCGTTTCATCATAAACCATGATGATATTTTCATCCCGCCATTGTGCTTCCGCCATGCTGCCTATCCATAAGGCATGATCGCTTGCAAACATAAACCAAACGGAATTTGCCACAGGCTTAAAACCAGCCTTTGCTGACAAATATAAGCGCAATTCCGTTTTATTGGGTTTTGGAAAGACAATATTAAGCGTTATTTCTTCACCATTAGGGTATAACCTAAAAGTCTTTCCCGCCTTATCCTTATCCGCTGCCACATTGCCACTATGAATGTTTTCCCTACCAAAAAAACCTATCAACAAATCCGCTTCCGAATCCGTGACGGTAATTTGAGAGTCGTAATATTCCCGCTCGGTGACAATGGAATAAGACCCTATCTGGGTATTGAATTTTAATTTCTGGTTAGCTCCAAATTGCATTATTGCGCTTCCAAATAGTTAAAAATTTTTTCGGCAATTTTCTTTATCTCGGGCAATGCGACCGAATTGCCAAATTGCTTGTAAGCCGCCGCTTTACTGACTGGAATCTTAAACGTTTCAGGATAACCCTGTAACCGTGCGCATTCTCTAGGCGTTAACATCCGTGGGTTTTTGTCTTGTTGAGGAATTAGGCATTCTTTGCCATCTTTCCCATAACGTGCCACTAAGGTATTGGCAGGTTTCTCAATATCCGTACAAAACGCCGTGAATCCGGCTCCCCTCGCTAAATTGGTTGCCGTCC
>JAQTNZ010000038.1 GCA_028713595.1 Methylovulum sp.
AGGCCGGACAGCTGAAAACTGCGGCTATCAGCGGGGCGGCGGGGTGGCGGATCGGGATTGTTTTGATCCTTTGTTTTTTAATATCGCCCCGCGTGAAGCCGAACCCATGAGACCGCACCAGCGTCTGATCCTTCAGGAAAGTTGGGCGGCCTTGGAAGATGCGGGCTATAACCCGAAAAGCTTGGATGGGCAGGCGGTGAGCGTGTATATCGGCGCGGAACCTAACACTTACGCCCAAGAGTCGTTCACAGGGGCATCGGATGCGATTATCGCCTCGCGTCTGGCGTATTTTTTAAATCTGACAGGCGCGGCGATGGTGGTCAACACGGGCTGCTCGTCTTCCGCCGTGGCTATCCATTTGGCGGCGGTTAGCCTGCGCTCTGGTGAAGCCACTATGGCTTTGGCGGGCGGGGTGTTTGCGACTTTAGACCAAGGCATGTTGATGGAGTTGGCGGACATTGACATGTTGTCACCGACAGGCCGTTGCCATACCTTTGATGCCAGTGCCGATGGCACGGCTTTTTCCGAAGGCGTAGGGGTGGTGGTGTTAAAGCGTCTCAATGATGCCATTGCCGATGGCGATCCCATTTATGGTGTGCTGGTCGCCTCCGGCATTAACCAAGACGGGGCTAGCAATGGTATGACCGCCCCCAACGGCCTTGCCCAACAAGCCTTGATTAGTGATGTCTATCGCCGTTACCGCATCAATCCTGAGCAGATCAGTTATGTCGAGGCGCATGGTACGGGCACTCGCCTAGGTGATCCTGTGGAGGCCAACGCTTTGGTGAAAGCGTTTGGAAGCCTGACCCCCAAAAGCCATTATTGCGCCATTGGCAGCACTAAAGCCCATATTGGCCATACTTCCGCCAGTGCCGGGGTTATTGGCCTTATCAGGATTTTACTGTCTTTGCAGCATCGGCAAATTCCCGGCTTGCCGCATTTCCGGCAATTGAACCCGTTGATAGAGTTTTCTGGTTCGGCATTTTATGTCAACACCGAAACGCTTGTATGGCATTCCCCGTCAGGCCAGCCGTTGATGGCGGCCTTAAATTCGTTTGGGCATAGCGGTACTAATGCGCATTTGGTGGTGAGCGAGTATATCGGTGCTGCGGCTGAAACCACAACCACACCAACTGGTGTTTACTTGATTGTGTTATCGGCAAAAAATGCCGACCGCTTACAGGCATACACGGCCAAATTGTTAAGGTTTGTGCAAGCCCCTCAGCAGGCCATTAGCCTGTCGGAATTGGCTTATACCCTGCAAACAGGCCGTGAAGCCATGCCGGAACGGCTGGCTTTTACGGTGACATCGCTACCGGAGCTGGCAGAAAAGCTGGAAGTGTTTTTAAATCATCAGCATGAGGGTTTGTATTGCGGACAAGCCCCGCGCCATAATGGGCTGTTGGCCTTGCTGGGTGCGGATGCCGGTTTGGGCAATACGCTCGGCAATTGGTTTGCTTTAGGCCAGTATGACAAATTGCTGGAGCTTTGGGTGCAAGGCGTTGAGCTGGATTGGACGCGTTTATACGGTTCCGCCCAGCCCCGTAGGATGTCCTTGCCGACGTATCCTTTTGCGCGTGAGCACTATTGGGCCGGGTCTGCGAGTACCCCTCATACTTGTGCTGCCAAAACCAGTATGCCACCTCCAGCCGATGAGAGTTTAGCGTATTTGCTCAGGTGGCAGGTGCAACCCCCTGCTCCTTACTGCTATCCGGTTCCATTGCCGCAGACGATGGTGCTGGTTTACCCACCTTGTGCTTGGGGGTTGGAGCAAAACCTTAGTGAAGCCTTTAAGCTGCATCATCCCGAAACTTTGGTTGTTAAGGTCTTGTTGGCGGAACAAAGCCAGCAATTATCCGCGCATGAATGGCAGTGCGCGGTGGCTGATGGGCAAAGTCTGGCGGCGTGTTTGCAAGGCTACAGCCATATTGACAGCGTTTATTTTCTGGCCACGCCCGATAATCAGGTGCTGGCCGCCGATAGCGTGGTGCAAAGCCAACAGTATTATGAATGGTCGTTATTACGCCTGATACAGGTGTTAAAGGCCAAAATCCCTAGCCATGCCATGGTGGACTGTTATCTGGTGACGCTGGACAATTACGCTATTTCCGGCAATGCAGTACAGCCGTTGGGGGCGGGGGTGACGGGCTTGGCTTATGCCTTGGCGCAAAGTGACCCGCGTTTTGCGGTCAGGAATCTGGACGTATCGAGTAGCGATTTGGCCGATAGCCGTAGCCGCCTAGCCTTGGTCAACAGCATTTGGCAAGAAGCCGCCTCTGGCCGTGGCGAAGTGGTCAAGCTTAATGCTGGTGGTCGCTATAAACAGCGGTTTTATTCGTGGGAATTGCCCGCTATCACCGCTTCGGCCTTCAAAACAGGTGGGGTCTATTTACTGTTAGGCGGCAGTGGTTCGGTAGGAAGGGTAATCACCCGCTATTTGCTGGAACAGTATCAGGCTAAAGTGGTTTGGTTAGGACGCACCCCTGTGGGCGATCTGGCCTTGCAACAGAAATTGGCCCAATTCAGTCGCTGGCAAGGAGCGTTAAGTTATAGCCAAGCTGATGCCAATGATTTGGCCTCCTTACAACAAGCCATCACCGGAATTAAGCAACAGTATCCGCTCATTAACGGTGCTATTTTTTCCGGTTTGGTGTTCCGCCATGAGCGGGCTTTGGCGGATACCGTTGACGCTGAATTTGGTGACATGTTGGCGGTAAAAACCGTGGGCAGCGTCAATTTTTACCAAGCTTTGCAAGGGGAAGCTTTGGATTTTATGTGTTATTTTTCATCCATCCAAGCGTTCTCTTTCCTCTCCGCCAAAGACAGTGCGGCTTATGCCGCCGGTATTGTTTTCGCCGATACTTTTGTGCAATCCTTGCAGGCCACCGCCCGTTTTCCGGTAGGTAGCATCAACTGGGGCTATTGGGCGGACACTACTGTCGGTACTGACTTAGCAAGCCGCTTAAGCAAGCATTTTGGCCTGATTGGTGACGCGGAAGGTTGCCAGTTTTTTGAGCAATTTATCCATCACTTGCGACACGGGGTGTTAAGCCAAGCTTTGTGCTTGCGTGCCAAGGCCTCGGTGCGCGATTTGATGGCATCGGCCAAAGAGGAAACCATGACGCTGTGCAAGCAGGAAGCCCCATCGCTAATCCAGAGCTTATGTCAGGAGGGTTATGTCCACTACGACCCGGTTTCCCCATAAAAAACTGGCATACTATGAAAATTTTAAAGGATAACGTTTGCGGTTTGGCAAAGGTTTCAAAGAAAGAGACTACTTTAGGGTTGGCCTTGAATGGAAAGCTACATGAACAGCATTAAATGGCGGCAAGAAGATTGGCAAAATTTCAATAACGGTTTACGCAAGCTATTGTTTGCCCAATTACGGCAAATGGGGCTGTTTGCCGAACCGGGCGTTTGGCACAACCTCACGGTATTGCGCCAGCAAGCGGGTATCCACGACAAATATGCCCGTTGGTGGGCGGAAGCTTTAAATCTTTTGGCGGATGGTGGCAACGGCCCAAGCTGGGTATTGCTAGATAAGGAATCTGTCCAAGCCACTATGGCGGCGGCTGGTTTTGACGCGGCGGCGGCTTGGCGGGAGTGGGATAGCCAAAAACCCGATTATATGGCGGATGCCGAATTGGCCACTTCGGTGCAGTTGGTCGATGCCTGTTTACAAAACCTGCCCGAAATTTTGCGCGGCAAGCTTCAGGTCACTGATATTCTGTTTCCGCGTGCGACTATGGAAAAAGTCGAAAACATGTACCAACGCCATGCGGTCGCCGATTATTTCAATGGCGTGGTCGCCGATTTGGCTTTAGCGGCTATCAGCCAGCGCGTCAAAGCCGACCCTGAAGCTAAAATACGCTTGATAGAAATTGGTGCGGGTACGGGCGGGACTACGGCAATGGTCTTGCCGGTTTTGGCAACGGTCAAAAACCATATTGAAGAATACTGTTATACCGACATTTCCAAAGCTTTTTTGTTACATGCACAAAACCGTTACGCAGTAGATTACCCTTATCTGCAAACCCAACTGTGGAACATCGAACAGCCGTTGGCGGAGCAAGGCATAGCCATAGGGAGCTATGACATTGCCATAGCCACCAATGTCCTCCACGCCACCCGTAATATCCGGCACACCTTGCGCAATGCCAAGGCGGCGTTAAAACGCAATGGCCTGTTGCTCATCAATGAAGGCATCCAAAAGACTGTGGTGGGGACGCTGACCTTCGCGCTGTTGGATGGCTGGTGGCTATATGAAGACGAAGAGTTGCGTTTGTCCGGTTCGCCGCTGTTAAGCCCGGAAACGTGGCAACGGGTGTTGCGGGAAGAAGGCTTTGCCCAAGTGCTGTTGCCCATCGAATCTGCCCGTGAATTAGGGCAGCAAATTATCGTGGCCGAAAGTGATGGTTGGATCAGGCAAACAACCGCATCGCCAACACCGTTGCAGCCTACTGTAACCCAGCCAACCGGCGATAGGCAACGGTCTGCCACACAAGTAACACCTGTTAGCGCCGACAACCTTAAGGATGAGGTCACGGAGATTATTTTCGCCAACCTCGCGCAGACTTTAAAAATTGCCACCAACACTTTGACCATTGATATATCGTTTTCGGATTATGGCATTGACTCCATACTTGGTGCTGGGTTTGTCAGGCAAATCAATGATGCGCTAGGCATTACCATGAACACGGCGAGCATTTTTGACCATAGCACCGTCCAGCGTTTAGCCGACTATTTGCTGAAAACGTATCAAGGGCCGTTGGCGGAACGCTTAGGGCAAACCGCCGTTGGCTGTGAGCCTGAAGCCAGCCAAGCCGACATTCCACTCGTCCAGCCACAATCGGAACGCAGCTCCCAACATCCCTCAGCGCAAGGTAGTCCGGCAATTGCCGTGATTGGCATGTCGGGGCAGTTTCCATGCGCGAATAATGTCCATGAGTTTTGGCAAAACTTGCTTGATGGTAAATCCGGTATCGGTGAGCTGCCAGCGCATTATCTGGATCAACCTGATGCCAATTACCGCTGGGGTGGTGCTTTGGCGGGACGGGATTGTTTTGACCCGCTGTTTTTCAATATCGCCCCGCGTGAAGCCGAGTCGATGAACCCGCACCAGCGCCTGATTTTGCAGGAAAGTTGGAAAGCTTTGGAAGATGCCTGTTATAACCCCAAAAGCCTCGCCGATACGCAAACCGGTTTGTTTATCGGTGCCGAACCCACGGGTTATTTTCATGAATCCTTTACGGGGTCTTCCGATGCGACCATCGCCTCGCGGCTGTCTTACTTTCTTAACCTGAAAGGCCCTGCACTGGTGGTCAATACCGGTTGCTCGTCATCGGGCGTGGCCTTGCATCTGGCGTGTGAAAGTTTGCGCCACCGCGAATCGGATTTGGCTTTGGCGGGCGGCGTGTATGCTGGGATGATGCAAAGCGGTTTAAGCGTACTGGCGGAAGCGGGGATTTTGTCACCTGATGGCCGTTGCCATACCTTCGATGCCACCGCCAATGGCACGGTTTTGGCAGAAGCGGTGGGGGTGGTGGTGTTAAAGCGTTTGGACGATGCGCTGGCCGCTGGCGATTTGATTTACGGCGTGATAGTCGGCTCCGGTATTAACCAAGATGGGGCCAGCAATGGCATGACTGCACCCAATGGGGCGGCGCAAGAAGCTTTGATTGCCGACATTTATCGGCGTTACCGGATTAGCCCCGAACAGATCAGTTATGTCGAAGCCCACGGCACGGCGACCCGCTTAGGTGATCCGGTCGAAGCCAATGCCCTCGTCAGGGCGTTTAAACGCTTTACCGCCCGGCAACATTACTGCGCGGTAGGTAGTGCCAAGCCTGCCATCGGGCATACCTCCGCCAGTGCCGGAGTGGTCGGGCTAATCAAAATCCTGCTGTCCTTACAGCATAAAACCCTGCCTAGTTTATTGCACTTCCAGCAATTAAATCCGCTGATTGAATTTGCCGATTCGGCGTTTTATGTCAATACCACCACCAGTCCGTGGCAACGCCGTGATGCCCGTCAACCTTTAATGGCGGCTTTAAGTTCGTTTGGGCATAGCGGCACGAATGCGCATTTGGTGGTTGAAGAATTTGTCCACGCATCCGCTCCCATTGCCAATAGCCCATCTGCGGTGTTAGTGCCGGTGTCGGCAAAAAACCGTGCCAGACTTAGCGACTATTTAATGCTACTACACGCTTACCTACAATCACACCGGACAACGGTCAATTTGCCTAGCTTGGCTTATACCCTGCAAACCCGCCGCGAAGCGATGGCGGAACGGGCAGTATTTTTGACCAAGAATGTTGACGAATTGCTGGGTTTATTGACGGCGGCCATAGCGGGGGAGGCTTCGGACAATTATTGGCAAAGCCAAGATTACGGCAATAAACCAAAAGGGCTATTTTTCGCCAATGATGAAGATAGCCAAGACATGTTGGCCAAATGGATGGCTAAGGGTAAGCTTAAGAAACTGGCCGAAGGCTGGGCGCAAGGGCTGAACGTAAATTGGCAGGCATTGTACGGAAACGGCCACCCCCAACCCATCCGCCTACCCACTTACCCGTTTGCCCAAGAACGCTATTGGCCGAAGGGCAAAGCCGCACCATTGGCAGAGGCTAAGATTGGCTATTTGCACCCTTTGTTGCAACAAAACACGTCCGACATTAATCGGCAACGCTACAGTTCGGCGTTTACGTCGGCGCAGTTCCCTAGCTTGCAAGGGCAAACCCTATTGCCCGCCTTGGCGTGTTTGGAAATGGCTTTGGCGGCGCTGCAACAAAGTGCGGGGTTTTTACTGGATGCGCCTACGGTGATACAGTTGCATCATCTGGAGTGGGCGGAGCCTCTGTGGCTTGACGATATCAGCCCTGTGCATATTAGCCTATTTGCTGAAGCCGAAGACATCGCTTATGAGATTTATGGCGCTGATGAAACCAGCCATCAGCAAGGCTGGGCCTGCTTAACGGCCAATGCCCCAGCCATATTGGATTTATCGAACTTACAAGCCGACATTAAGCAATATCATCTTAATGCCGGACAATGTTATGAGGCGCTTAACGCTTTGGGCTATGTCTGCCCCCAGCATTGGCAAACCTTGGTGGCCGTGCAGGCCAATAGCCAACAGCTGTTGGCAAAGTTGGTGTTGCCCGCCGATTTGGCGGCTACCCAGCATCACTATACGGTACATCCGGCCTTATTGGAAGGGCTAATACACGCTTTAAGCCAGTTTGAGGGGTATCGTGGGCAACTCTGGTTTCCTGAACGTTTGCAGACGGTCGAGCTGTCACAACCTTGCCCTGCTGAGGTTTGGGCATGGCTACGGCTGAATGGTGACAGCATCGACATTGATGTTTGTGACCACCAAGGCCATGTTTGTCTGCATATCACGGGCTTGCGGTTGCGGCCTTTGGCAATCGGCAAAGTCAACGAGATGCCGATGACGGCCTGGGATGGCCTGAGCTATCTGCAAACTTGGCAAGTGCAGGTCTTGCCTGAACACACCAAGCCTAAAACACCCGCCTTAGTGCTGGTGGTTGCCTATAGCGAAAATGCTTTTGCCGAATTTATTGCTGGCAGCTATCGGCAGCAAGCCGCTACCGTGCACGCTATCCTGTTAGGGTCAGACACTCGGCCATTGTCAGAAAGCGACTGGTTGTGCGGCATAGATGATAGCAAAGGTTTTGCCCGTTGTTTGCAGGATGCCCCAACGCCCGATTGTGTGTATTTTTGTGTCAGTGACGGGTCTGGCGAGTTTTTGCAAGCGGTGGAAGCAAGCCAACACTATCATGAGCTTCAACTGTTACGTCTGCTTAAGGCTTTGAAGCATAAGCTAGCCAGTACGGCTTTTGTCGATTGTTATGTGTTGTCAGTGGACAATTACCGTCTTTATGACACGGCAATCCAAGCTGGTGGTTGTGGCTTGACCGGATTGGCTTATGCTTTGGCGCAAAGTGACCACCGTTTTTTGCTGAGAAACGTGGATTTGGCGAGTGAAGACTTGCACGACAGGCAAGTTTATCCGCATTTGTTCAGGCAGATTGTCAGCGAACCGGCTGCTGATAGGGGTGATGTGGTCAAACTGTGCGGTGGGCAACGTTATAAACAGGCTTTTTATAAATTAAATACCGATAGCGCGGCGGTTCCGGTACTCAAACAACGTGGTGTTTATGTGATCTTGGGCGGTAGCGGCACGGTGGGCAGAGTTATCACCCGTCAATTGCTAGCAGATTATCAAGCCCACGTGGTTTGGCTGGCTCGGACAGTCGCAACTGATCCGGTGGTTCAGGCCAAGCTCGCCGAATTTGGCGCGGCGGTGACTTATATCCAAGCCGATGTCACGCAATGGACAACCCTGCAATACGCTTTTGCCATCATCAAACAACGGTTTTCCTGCATCAACGGGGCGATTTTTTCAGGTTTGGACATTAGCCAAGAGCAAGGCTTGGCGCAAGTCAGCGAAGCGGCGTTTTTGGATATTGTTAAGGTAAAAACTTTAGGTAGCCTGTATTTTTATAGGCTGTGGCAAGACGAAGCGTTGGATTTCTTATGTTATTTTTCCTCAGGCCAAGCCTACCCGTTTTCAGGGGCCGCCAAACTGCCCGCTTATGCGACCGGCATTACCTTTGCCGATAGCCTGGTACATGGCTTGCGACAATCCGCCCGTTTTCCGGTCGGCATCATCAACTGGGGATTTTGGCAAGCGTCTTTTGCTGATGTTTCTGGTAGCACTCCGCAAAATGTCAGTTTTTTGAGCGATCAAGAAGGCTTTGCCTGTTTTAAGGCGTTTTTGGGGCATTTGCCAAATGGCCCGTTGCGGCAAGTGTTATGTATGCGGGCTTCGGAACCCGTACAGCAATTGATGGCGGTCAAGGCCGAAATTGTAGGTTTAGCTCAGGCAGGCACACCGATAAGCTTTACATCGGCACACTATGCCAATCTTGTCGGTTTGCCGTTGACCAATCCGCATTGGCCAACGCTGTTGGCCTGTTTGCAAAGCTTGCTGTTTGCCCAATGCCGACAATTGGGGTTGTTTACTGATATGGGCTGGCAACAGCGGACACACTTGCGCCAACAAGCAGGCATTCTGGACAAGTACGCCCGTTGGTGGGAAGAAGCCTTAAACCTATTGGCTGACGACAGTTATGGCACACGCTTTGTACATATAGACAATGATGCCGTGCAAGTCGATGTCGGACAAGTAGGGTTTGACGCACAAGCCGTTTGGCAACGTTGGGCGGAACAAAAGGCCCTATATTTGGCCGATGCCGAGTTGGCCTCATCGGTGCATTTGGCTGATGCCTGTTTGCAAAATTTGCCGGACATTTTACGCGGCAAGCTTCAGGCCACTGAGATACTGTTTCCCAGCGCAAGCATGGCTAATGTTGAAAATATATACCAACGCCATGCCGTTGCCGATTATTTTAATGGCGTGATCGCCGACATGGTGTTGCTGGCGATAACACAAATCCTCAATGCCAATCCGAGCGCCAAAATCCGTCTGATAGAAATTGGCGCGGGTACGGGTGGGACTACGGCAATCGTTTTGCCAGCGTTGGCAACGGTCAAAAACCATATTGAAGAATACCGCTACACCGACATTTCCAAGGCCTTTTTGTTACATGCGCAAAACCGTTATGCAGTAGATTACCCTTATTTGCAAACCCAACTGTGGAACATCGAACAGCCTTTGGCGGAGCAGGGCATAGCTATAGGCAGTTACGACATCGCTATCGCTACCAACGTCCTCCATGCCACCTGCAATATCCGGCACACTCTAGGTAACGCCAAGTTGGCATTAAAAACCAATGGTTTGCTGATCATCAACGAAGGCATCCAAAAATCGCTGTTGAATACCCTGACGTTTGGCTTGCTCGATGGTTGGTGGTTATATGAAGATGCCAGCTTGCGCCTGCCCGGCTCACCATTGTTGGGTGTGGAGCAGTGGCGGCAAGTGTTAGGGATGGAAGGTTTTGGTAAGCTGTTTTGGCCCGCCCAAGCGGCGGCGGTTGCCGGATTGCAGGTGATAGTCGCGGCCAGCGACGGTTTGCTCAAGCAAGCTGTCGCTCGGCAAACTGCCAAGCCATTGCCATTGCAAGACATTAAACCAACCACCGCAACGGCTAGTAAAAAATACCTTGCCAATGTTGTACCGACATCCGGCGGCAACCTTAAGCAACAAGTCGGTGGCATTATCGCCGAAGCCTTGGCAATATCATTAAGCGTAGCCAAAAATGAGCTTGATTATGATGTACCCTTCTCAGATTACGGCATAGACTACATTTTGGGCGTGGGTTCTGTCAGCGAGGTGAGCAAGAGTCTAGGTGTAACTATGAACACCGCGATCATTTTTGATTATACGACGGTGAACTTGCTGACGGCTTACTTATTGGATACTTATCGGAAAGGTTTGACCGCTCGTTT
>JAQTNZ010000039.1 GCA_028713595.1 Methylovulum sp.
ATCAGGCTATAGCTGTTGGGTATGTGAGGAACTGGGGCGGGTGCTGGGCTATTGCCTATTGTCCGTCGCCGTGGGCGAGGCGCATATCCTGAACATTTCCGTAGACCCCGCCGAGCAAGGCCAAGGCATAGGCCGGAAAATGCTCGAGCATCTGATAAACGTGGCCAAGGGCAGGGCGGAGACCGTGTTTTTGGAAGTCCGCCCCTCCAACGCTGTCGCCATCGCCTTGTACGAAGACATGGGCTTTAATGAAATCGGCATCCGCAAAAATTATTACCCCGCCGCAGATGGCCGCGAAGATGCGATTATGCTGGCGTTGCAGTTGTTTTGAGGGGGTGGGCTAAAGCTATGGTTTAAGCGGTCAAATTTTCGGTTTTTGGAGCTTGGGTCTCTTGACCGCAATGGGCGGGCGGGAGACCCAAGCTCCCCTTCACTAAAAACCAAAAACTTGACCATTTGAAGTGTGTTTACCGGCACCAGACGGAAACCAATCTCCGGCATTCTTTCACCCATTGGCAATGCTGTTCTTCACACAGCCTATCGTTTTCGGCACGGAAGCACGGGCGGTGTTTGGCGGCTTGTTGTATCGCCCTTATCAGCTCGTCTTCCGAAAGCAAATCATCGGTTTTTTCAACCTCCAACAACTGTGCCAGCTGCTGTAAGCCCACCAGTGTTATCGGCCCGTCTTCCGCCAACACCTCGACATACAGGCTTATCAGCATATTGGCATAGGCCATTTCGGCCTCCCGCCAATCATCTAGCGCTTTGCCGGGGGCAAAATTTCTGGCTTCTGCCTTGAAATAAGCGGCTTCGGCAATCCATTGCCGCCGGTTTATATCCTTTATTAGGTTACTTAACATGATGCTAAACTGTAGTGCAATGAAAACATTTCTAATGCGGCTATGCTTTCTTCCATTGGCGGATGTTGCCCGTTGTCCAGAAAGCTAGATATGGCGCGTTCCTGTTAAAGCCTATTGCTTCCTAAAAACTGGGTTTAAAAGCGGTTGCGTGAGTTGACGTACCGATTTTGAGTTCCGTGCGCTTCGCTCTGAAACCGCTCGCCGCTTTTAAAACACGTTGTAACCGTTGATCCGGCCTTAAGCGTGGGATGGCGACGAATTTATGCTTTAGGGATTGTAACAGCCAACACGCCATTATGATACTGTGTTTTCATTTTGCTGGCATCCACTGGCCCTGGTATGGACAATACCCGTTGCAATTCACCGACAAAACGCTCACGGTAGCGGTAATGCCCACCGTTGGCATCGGCTTCATCCCTACTCTGTTCGGTTTTTAAGGAAATATGCAAATGCTGGTCTTCCAGTTTTACGTTTATCGCCGCCTCATTAATGCCTGGCGCGTTGCTGCTTTTTGGGGCTGATTTTTGTTATTGCTCATGACATTCTCCAGTAATGGTAACAATAGGTTGGGGGGGCTTAACGGCACTTATTCAAATCCTAAAAATTCCTGTTGGGCAATATGCCAATCTTCCAGTTCGTGGCCTGGTGCGAAGCCTCTTTTTTCCGCTTTGTAATAGGCAATTTCCGCAATCTTGGCATCATAGCCGGGAAGGTGGATCACCTTATCCCTAACGGTTTTTTTTTCGTTGTTAACGTCTTTGTCCATAACTTCATCCCACTTAAGCCAAACAAGTGGCCTGTTCGGCTAGGCAGGCCACTTGTTGCGGTTCTGCCTTAAGCCAAGCATCCAGTTCGCTTCCCAGATAAAAGCCCCTGTCTTCGGCAATTTGAGCTTCATAATCGGGGGGCAAAAATATCCCGTCAGTGGCGGCGGGTTGTTCATTAATGGGTTGTTGTTCATTTTTTATCGGCATCGCACACATTTTAGACCTCATCGTTGGTAGCTTAATCGGTATGACCTGTACACCCACATCGCCCCCTTAAGTTAAAAAGGCGAATTGTCGGAGCCTGGGCAATTTTCTGGAAGGGGAAAAACCAGAAGGTACAATAATATTGTACTTAAGAATCGAGGGAGGGGGCGGATTGGGATTAGGGTATTAATGGGTATAAAACGGATAGGGAATATATCCATTTTGGCTAATGCCGGGGAGTGCGGGTTTGGCCTTATTCGGCCAAAGACCTCAGGTAGCTGCAAAGATTGCCGCCCTTACCGTTTGCCAGCCCCAGTTTTTTGCGGATGTGTTTGCGGTGGACGCTGACAGTGCCCGAAGAGATGTTTAGGGCCGTGGCGATATGTTTGGTCGGTATGCCTTGCCTGACCATTGAGGCCACTTGCACTTCGAGCGGGGTGAGTTGGCTGTAGGCGGCGGACAGGCCGGAGGAGACGCTCCCATAGGATTTTACTATCTGGAGCAAGTTGCTTTCAATGATGCCGATCAGGCGGATTTGTTGCTGGTCAACGGTCGCCTGCTTCAATTTTTGCAAAAAGGCTAAAACCGTAAGTTCCACATCTTGGGAAAAAGTGTTTTGAGCTTCAATTTTGTCCGTTTCCTGGTGTTTGAGCAGGACATTAAGCGTGGCGTTGATTGCCGCCGATTCGGCCTTGATGGTTGCCAGCTCTTCTTGCGAGCTTGCAACTTGGCTTTCCAAATGCTGGCTGGCCTCACGCAACACTTTCTCGGCTTGCTTTTGCGCCGTAATGTCAGTGAAGGAGCCGACATAATGGGTGATGGCCCCATACTCGTCAGTCACGGCGGCGATGGTGTGCCAAACCGGAAATATCTCGCCATTTTTGCGCCTGTCCCAAATTTCACCTTGCCAATAGCCATCGTTGGCTATGGTTGCCCATACGTTCAGATAAAAACCCTCATCATGTACCTCTGAGCGGAGAAAAACCGGGGTTTGGCCTATTGCCTCTTCAGGGCTATAGCCGGTGATGCGGCTGAAGGCCCAGTTGGTGCGCAAAATAGTTTTGTTGGCATCGGTCACGATGATGCCGGTTGGGGTTTCAAAGGCTGCGGCGGCCTGTTCGGCCTGCTTGCGCCAGGTGATGTCGGTGAACGCGATGTGCAGCACAGGTGCGGCATCGCCTCTTGTGGCGGACTGGCAAACAAGGTGGGCATGAAACGGAGTGCCATCGGTGTGGCAAAGCAGCAGTTCATAATCGTGCTTGCCCGGATGTTGCTTGGCATAAAGAAAATACCGATGCCATTTGTCGATATTTTCAGGGGAGACATAGTGCGAAAAACGGCGGTTGAGCAATTGCTTGCGCTCCACTTGCAGTTGCATGGCGCAGGTTAAATTGGCTTCGGCGATCACCCCGTCCCCCCTAAGCGATATATAACAAATAGGGGAAAAATCATAAAGTTGGACATAGCGGTCACGCGATGCTTCCAACTCCGCATACGCCAGCCGCAGCTCTTCGTTCTGCATTTCCAGCTCGACCTGATATACCCTAAGCTCCCGCAAAAGCCTATCGGTATCCCGTAGGGAGCTGTCGCCAGCCGTTTGCGCAATATTCTCAGGCTTTGCCATCACTGGCTCCCTCTTCATTTTTGTTCATAGCCCCCCTTGCTGAAATTGAAAGGAGCTGCAAAGGCATTGGCAACAAGGACTCCTTATCAATATAATAGACGATAGTTGTCAAAACCGACCACTGGAACGGGTTGGCAATGTTTGCAGTAATAATTATGGGCATTTTGAACGCGATGGGCGCGTCCGTCCAGAACTTATTGTTGGCACAAATCCGCCCCATTCATATCCCACTGCCGTGGTGGCGCTTTGGTGGCGCTTTGGCGGTGCTTTTTTCATGGGTCTATCTTTATCGGCAGCAAGATCAGTTGGGCCCCGCCCGTTTTGCCAATTTTTATGGTTTTCAAATATAACATTTATGCTGCCCGATAGGCAGGAAACTTCAGCTCTATTGACCACAATGGATATACAGAACTTACCCCAACCCATTGCCATTTTTGGTGAAGTGCTGTTTGACCAGTTCCCTGACGGGCAACGCCTTTTAGGCGGTGCGCCGTTTAATGTCGCTTGGCATTTGCAAGCCTTCGGACACGCGCCTTGTTTTATCAGCCGTGTCGGTAACGATGCCTTGGGCGCAGACATCCGCGCCGCCATGTCGGCATGGGGCATGGACACCGATAACCTGCAAACCGACCCTGAACACCCCACCGGCGTTGTCCAGATTACCCTTACGCACGGCGAACCGGCTTATCAGATTCTCGACCATCAGGCTTACGATTATATCGCCGAGCCTAGACCCAACACTAGGCCACCCGCCATTATTTATCATGGCAGTTTGGCATTACGCCACCCCACTTCGGCGCAGGCCTTGCAGGCATTAACAGTGCGGCATACCAGCACGGTGTTTGTCGATGTCAATTTACGCGCCCCTTGGTGGCAAGCGGCACAGGTCAAAACGTGGTTGGCGGCGGCTGATTGGGTTAAGCTGAATGAAGAGGAATTGCAGCTATTGGCGAGGCCACAGGCGACATTGACAGATACCTTACAGGCATTTTTGGCTGATTATCAGCTGGCGACTGTGGTGGTCACGCGGGGCGGACAAGGCGCGGTGGCGTTGACAGCGGGCGGTGAGTTGATTGAAGTGGCCCCTGATGCGGGCATTCAGGTGGCCGATACCGTGGGGGCGGGTGATGCTTTTGCCAGTGTGTTGCTGTTGGGGTTGCAACGAGGCTGGCCGTTAGCGTTGACGATGGGCAGGGCGCAAGACTTCGCCTCGGCGTTGGTCGGGCGGACGGGCGCGACCGTACAGGATCGGGCGTTTTACCAGCCGTTTCGGCTGGCTTGGGGCTTAGCGGAACTGGCTTAAGCCATCACCTATTGCGCCAAAACCCCTAAGCCGCTTTCCAATACGTCGTCCTCGTCCGTGAACGGTGCGTCACGACCCAATTTTAAATCCATAAAATCAAACAGCCTAGGGTCGGCCAGTTGGGAGGGGGCGACATTTTGCAAGCTGGTGAAAATGGTTTCCAAACGTCCGGGAAATTGTTTATCCCAGCCTTTTAACATCACTTTCATGGCCTTGCGTTGCAAGTTTTCTTGCGAGCCGCACAAGTTGCAAGGGATAATCGGAAATTTCCTAAAGGCGCTGTAGCGTTCAATGTCTTTTTCGCGGCAGTATGCCAAGGGTCTGATGACGATGTTTTTCTTGTCATCGCTTAACAGCTTGGGCGGCATGGCCTTAAGTTTGCCGCCGTAGAAGATGTTTAGGAAAAAAGTTTCCAGAATGTCGTCACGGTGATGGCCTAGGGCGATTTTGGTCACGCCGTTGGCTTCCGCGTAACCGTATAAGGTGCCACGCCGCAAGCGCGAACAGAGGCCGCAGGTGGTTTGCCCTTCGGGGATCACCCGCTTGACGACGCTATAGGTGTCTTTTTCGATGATATGGTAAGGCACGCCCAGCGATTGCAGATACTCAGGCAAGACCTGCTCAGGAAAACCAGGCTGTTTTTGGTCCAGATTGACGGCAATCACCTCGAAATCAACGGGGGCGGTCTTTTGCAGATTCAAGAGGATGTCCAGCAAGGTATAGGAATCTTTACCGCCGGACAGGCACACCATCACCTTGTCGCCGTTTTCGATCATTTTATAATCGGCAATGGCATCGCCGACATAATGCCGTAAGCGTTTTTGTAACTTATTGAACTGGGTTCGGGATTTTTGCGAGAAATTGTCGTCTGACATGGTCAGAATATAAAAGATTAAGGGCTAAACTACAAAAGGGTTCTTGGCGGCCCTAGCGTTTGGCAGTTATGCCAAACGCTAGGGCTTATCGGCTAGCCGTTAAAGCGCTCGAAGATTAAGGTGGCGTTAGTGCCGCCAAAACCAAAGCTATTGGACATAATGGTGTTCAGCGTCACGTTGTCTTGGCGTTCGCGCACGATAGGAATACCCGCCGCGCCTTCATCAAGGTCGGTGATATTGGCGGAGGCACTTAAAAAGTTTTCCTGCATCATCAGCAACGAATAAATCGCCTCGTTGACACCCGCCGCCCCTAAGGCGTGGCCGGTCAAGGATTTGGTCGAACTGACCCAAGGCATATCCGCGCCACTAAAGACGGTGCGCAAGGCGCCCAGTTCTTTGGTGTCGCCCACGGGGGTGCCGGTGCCATGCGCATTGATGTAATCAATTTTATTATGGCTGGTCGCCATCGCTTGCTGCATACAACGCACCGCGCCTTCGCCCGATGGCTGCACCATGTCGTAACCGTCGGAGGTTGCGCCATAGCCGGTCAATTCGGCATAGATTTTCGCGCCACGGGCTTTGGCGTGTTCCAGCTCTTCAATGACCAACACGCCGCCGCCGCCGGAAATGACGAAACCGTCACGGCTTTGGTCGTAAGGTCTGGAGGCGGTGGTGGGGGTGTCGTTATATTTGGAGGACATTGCGCCCATCGCATCAAACAGCACCGACATGGTCCAATGCACTTCTTCGCCGCCACCGGCAAACACCACGTCTTGCTTGCCCATTTGGATAAGCTCCATGGCATGGCCGATACAATGGGCGCTGGTCGCACAGGCGGAGGTGATGGAGTAATTTACGCCTTTAATTTTATAAGGTGTCGCCAAACACGCGGTGTTGGTGCTGGACATGGCCCTAGGTACCATATACGGCCCTACTTTCTTGACCCCTTTGCTGCGCAGGATGTCGGCGGCTTCGACCACATTGGCGGTGGACGGGCCGCCGGAACCCATGACCAATCCTGTCCTGATGTTTGACACGTCGCTGTCATCTAGGCCAGAATCGGCAATCGCCTGCTGCATGGCAATATAGTTGAAGGCGGCGCCGTCACCCATAAAGCGTTTGACCTTACGGTCAATAAAGGCATCAAGGTCAATGTTGATGGCACCGTGGATTTGGCTTCTGAAACCCAATTCCTGATAAATGTCTGCAAACACTATTCCTGAACGGCCTACGCGTAGGGAATCAATAACTTCAGCTTGGTTGTTGCCGATGCTGGAAACAATGCCTAAACCGGTTACTACGACTCTTTTCATGGTTATCGCCTCTAGAAGTTTTCTGTGGATGTAAATAAACCAACCCGTAAA
Organism: Methylovulum sp.; assembly: GCA_028713595.1. Taxonomy (GTDB): domain Bacteria; phylum Pseudomonadota; class Gammaproteobacteria; order Methylococcales; family Methylomonadaceae; genus Methylovulum. The sequence goes on from JAQTNZ010000039.1 coordinate 6,998, forward strand.
TCAGTTGCTTCATAAATTATCTTGCCATCAACATCCATTGTCGCATCAGCGATACCCATCACCAGCTTGCGCATGATGACCCGCTTTAAATTGACATGGTAGGTCACTTTTTTGGCGGACGGCAACACTTGTCCAGTAAACTTGACTTCACCTACGCCCAGCGCCCGGCCTTTGCCAGGGCCGCCCATCCAGCACAAATAAAAGCCGACCAATTGCCACATGGCATCCAGCCCTAAGCAACCGGGCATGACCGGATCGCCTTGAAAATGGCAGGCAAAAAACCACAAGTCCGGGGTTATGTCCAATTCGGCGATAATTTCGCCTTTGCCATACAAACCGCCCTCATCCGTGATTAGGTTAATCCGGTCCATCATGAGCATATTAGGTAGGGGTAATTGCGCGTTTTTAGGGCCGTACAACTCCCCACGCCCTGACATTAATAACTCTTCGCGCGTAAAACTATGCTGTTTCCCCATTTTGTACCTTTATACCTTCAATGATGATTATTCTTATTATGGAACCGTATATTATCTAACATCGCCCAAGAAAAATCAGCTCAAATTTTAATTGCCCGCTACATCCGTCAGCATGGCCGCCAATTTTAGCCCATCGCTTTGCAAACGCTGTTGGTAAATGATCGTATAAGACAACACCGAAGTGACGTATTTACGGGTTTCCTTATACGGGATGGTTTCAATCCAAATATCCGCAGGTAACGCCCCACTGGTGGGCAGCCACTTGGCCGCCCGGTTAGGCCCTGCATTATAAGCGGCGGCGGCCACCGCCACCTGCCCATGAAAGCGCCGTAACAATTCGGCAAAATAATAACTGCCATAACGGATATTGACCTCAGGCTTAAACAACTGCGCCTCGCCATGCCAGACCTCCGCCAGTTTCGCCGCCATCTCTTGGGCGGTGTCCGGCATCAGTTGCAACAAGCCTTTGGCCCCTACAGGCGATAAGGCTTGGCTGTCCAACATGCTTTCTTGGCGCATCAGGCCAAAAATAAGCGCGGCGGGTAGGCCGCGTTGCTGGGCGTTGCTTTGCACCTCTGGCACATACAGCAAAGGGAAACGTAGGCTGAGGTCATCCCAATAATCGGCCTTGACTAAGGTCATGATGGCGATTTGTTGCCATTGCCATTCCTGCGCCACTTTGGCGGCGACCATCAGCCGTTCCTGATCCAAGCTTTCCACTGCCGTCCACCATTGCCGCCGCGCTTCGCCATCACGTTTTAACAGCCGCCATTCTTGTATCGCCTTAAATTCGGGTAAGCCCAACACGCTTTCACGTTGCCCGTCCGTGACCGTAACGGGCTTATCCCCCATAGTATAGCCGTTACCCAGATAATCTGCGGCTAAAAATCCATAAAAATTTCTATCCTCCGCCAATTTTAAGTACAACGTCTGGGCTTCTTGGGATTTTCCGGTCGCCGCCAACATCCGCGCCCGCCAATATTGCCAAGCCGGTTCCTGCAACTGCGCCCACGGCAACGCCGCTAAGGCATCACTGACATGTTGCCAATCTTGTTCCAACAAGGCCGCCCGGATTCTGGCTTCGCGCACTTTGTCGTCAGGCGCTCGTACTTGTTGCAGGCGGCGATAAGCGCGGCTATCCCTGCGGCTATATAACGCTAGAGCAAGTTTTTTATCTGTTTTATCAATAACTTGCTTATCAGTGGTTAGGTATTGTTTTCGTCCGTCCCATAATTGTAATGCCGTATCGGTATCTAAAAACGCCAGCCTAGCGACACCTTCGGCGAAGATTTGGCCGGTCAAGGCATCGTTGCTGATCCATAAGCCGCTATCTTTGACCAACAAGGGTTTTTTATGCACTTGCACCCAAAGGTCGGCCATTTTTTGCCCCGGTTCATCCAGCAAGCGGCGTATGTATTCGACCAACGGCCAATTTTCTTGATCTATCGCCAATTCGAAGCGTTGCCAGATTAAGTCTTGGTTAAATGCCGGCGAGCGCATAAATTCGGCGAACAATGGGTCGCAAGTTTGGGGGCGGTTATCCCCACTTAGCCATAAGCGTTTTGCTTCGTCCAAGGCGCGTTGTTTTTCGCCGATTTCATGCAGCGCCCAATAATAATGGCATTCGCGGGCAAGGTTTTCCGTGCCTTGATACGCCCCGACAAACTCCTGCCAACGCTCATGCTTGGCCAGATGATCCAACCATTTGGCACGCAGTAACGGTGCGTAACGGGTTTTGTCATACTGTGCTAAAAACTCCGTTACCTTGTCAGTTTTTTGCAAATGTTTTTTCAGCCACTCATATTGCAAATACGGGTACAGCGGATAGTCCTTTAAGCTCTCGGCCACCGCCAAAAACGCCGTATCATCGCCTTGCTCAAGCATTTTTTCGGCGCGTAAAAATACTGTCCTCTGCTCGTCAACAGAAGGGTCGGGTAGCCATGTCGCCAAAAAAAACAGCCCGGCAGCGGCTACGGCGACCAAGGTCGCCTTATAAATAGTGTTAACAGCCATCTTGCTCCCAACCGTTTACCCGTACCTGAAACCTGGCGCGGACGTAATCAAAATGGTCGGTATTTTGGCAGGAAAAAGGCGAGGCTGCATTAGAAAATGTGGGTGAGGTTGGAATGGTTAAGGATGTGTCTCTTGATTGGGCGGGTGTATGAGGGTAGCGGTTACGAACAATTTTCACCCTGTACTCTCAGATGACTATAATGCCTCATCCTAATCTTTAGTTATCTATCAATGCCCCTATCACCGCCCTCCCTTGCACGGATTTACCGTGTGGCTTTGCCTGTGCCTGTTTTTGGCCTGTTCGATTATCTGGCCCCTGATGATAGCCCCGTTAGCTTAGGCATACGGGTTGAGGTGCCGTTTGGCAAAGGTCATAAAATTGGGATGCTGGTAGAGGTTGCCCAGAGCAGCACCGTGGCGGAGGCGAAGTTAAGGCCGATTGTGCGGCGGGTTGATGAGTTGCCGTTATTGTCAGATACGGATTTGGCGTTGTTGCAGTGGGTTAGCCGTTATTACCATCATCCTCTGGGGATGGTCATTAGCACCGCTTTACCTGCGGGTTTGCGCCAAGGCAAGGCGGCGGTGTTGCCACGCGCTCGTTATTATGCGCTGACCGATACGGGCAAGGCTTTCGATGCGTTGCTGTTAAAACGCGCCCCGCAGCAAAAAAAACTGTTGGAGCATTTTCAGGCGCAGATAGCCCCCTTGCCGGAGCAGGGGCTAGGGCGGCTGGCGGTTAAGGCCTTGGTCGATAAAGGCTTACTGGCTTTGGTGCCACCGCCGGAGGTGGCGGTGCAGGCGTTTAGTGATAATCCGGGCTTGGCGTGTAATGTTGACCAGCAAGCGGCGATTGCCGCCGTGACCGCAAGTTTTGGGCAGTTTCGGGTATTTTTGCTGGATGGTGTGACGGGTAGCGGCAAAACCGAGGTGTAT
>JAQTNZ010000040.1 GCA_028713595.1 Methylovulum sp.
ATAGAATAAACAGGAGCGCGGGCATCCTGCCCGCTGGTTTTTCTCGTTCCCACGCCGGAGCATCACTGCCATTAAGTTAAGGAATTATGTCTATTCAATAAGATAGTAAAAATAACCGACTTAAGGTCGTGATAAGTTAATCCGTTCGTGGTGAGCCTGTCGAACCATGACCGGATTAACCGTCCACCCTTCGACCAGCTCAGGGCGAACGGTTAATCCTATCTTGTTGAAATTACAGGCACAAATCCTTAACTTAATGGCAGTGATTTATGCCCCTGAGGGTACGCCGGAGCATGAGCAATAGAAACAAGCCATAAACAGGAGCCTAGGTCGCTGCCCGCCCGTTGCGGTCAAAGCGACCCACGCCCAAAAAACCAAAACTTGCACCAAACGCTTTACGATAAAAACAATAACAATAAACTATGCGTCCGAACGTTTACTGCCATTATCTTGCCATGCTCTTGCTTGTACCCTGCGGCGTACAAGCGTCGCTCAACTGCGAGCGGTCGATTGCGCAAATCGTTTCGGCACAAGGCACGGTGGACAGCCAACACAGCGAGGGCGACTGGCTGACCGTCCACCCACAAGACGAATTCTGTGCCGGCGACAAAATCCGCACCGCCAAAAATAGCCGCGCCACCTTACGGATGCGCAACGAGTCGGTCATCTCCCTAGAACAGGCCACCACGATGATACTGCCAGAACCGACCAGCGATGCACCGGAATGGCTAGTTACACTACTGAGCGGCAGCGGCTTTTTCCGTAGCCGCAAGCCCCAACAACTGCGCATCCACACGCAATTTGTCAACATCGTGCATGAGGGCACCGAATTTTTGGTCAGCGTTGATGACCAACAGGCACAAGTCACCGTCTTTGACGGTCAAGTCAGGGCCGACAACGCCAAGGGCAGCATCGTCATAAAGCCCGGTTATGTCGGAGTCACCCCCCAAGGCCATGCCCCACACCTGCAAGCTTTGCAGATCAGGCCCGAAGACGCGGTGCAATGGGCCTTATACTACCCGCCACTGATTGACTTTACCAAACTCACCGCCTTACCCGGCAGCTCGCCCCTGCTCCAGCAACAAGTCAAAAACCAGCTCCTACAAGCCCTCGACAGCGTCCCCTTAGCGCTGCAAGATAACGAGCAGTTAGGCATTAAAGCGTCCTTGCTGTTAAACGTGGGGCGCGTGGCTGAGGCGCAAGCGCAAATTGCGCAGATGTTAAAAAACAACCCCAAGGACAGTGACGCGGTGGCCTTACAAGCCATCATCGCCGTCAGCAAAAACCACCAAGACGAAGCGCTGGCACTGGCACAACAAGCCGTTGCCCTCAAGCCTAAATCCAGCAACGCCAAAATTGCCCTATCCTACGCCTACCAGTCCTTATTCAAGCTGGACGAAGCGCTTAGGGCGACCCAAGAAGCCATCCAGAGCGAACCCGACAACGCCTTGGCTTTTGCACGGCTGGCCGAACTGCAACTGTCCTTAGGCAACGCCGATGAAGCCCTGCAAGCGGCCCAAACTGCCAGCCGCACCAACCCGACCCTGGCGCGTACCCAAACCGTCTTAGGCTTCGCCTATCTGGCCCAAGTTGACACCCTAGCCGCCCGCCGGGCCTTTGACCAAGCCATTGCCATAGACCCCTCCGACCCCTTGGCCTGGTTAGGTTCGGCACTGACCGGCATCCGCACCGGCAAACTCGCCGAAGGCATCCAAAAACTGGAAACCGCCGCCAACCTTGACCCCAATAACGCCGTAATCCGCAGCTATCTGGGTAAAGCCCATTTTGAGGACAGAAACTTTAAATCCGTTATCGACCATTATCTCGACCCCGCCCATGCCGATGACGGCAACTTTGAATACGCGGCGACCGAATTTAAAATCGCCAAAGCCAGCGACAGCAAAGACCCGACCCCGTGGTTTTACGATGCCATCTTAAAACAAGCCACCAACCGCCCAGTCGCTGCCTTACACGACATGCAGCAAGCCAAAGACTTAAACGGCAACCGTGCCGTCTACCGTTCGCGGCTGTTATTGGACAAAGATGCCGCCGTGCGCGGTACCGGCTTGGGGCGCATTTACAATGACTTAGGCTTTAATGACGTGGCTAACCGCCAAGCCATCAAATCCCTAGCCATCGACCCCGGCAACTATTCCGCGCAACGCTTATTGGCCGACAGCTCCGCCAACCAACCGCGCCAAGAAGTCACCCGCGCCAGCGCCCTGTTACAATCGCAATTGTTACAATCGGTCAGCCTTAACCCCATCCAACCGCGCTTGGCCTACACCGATTTAAACATCCCCAAAAGCGTCGGCCCTGCCGAAGTGGGTTTTAACGAATACAACAAAGTCTTTGAGCGCGACAATTACCGGATCACCAACACCACCAGTTACGGCTCCAATAACCTGCTCGGCAACGAAGCCGTGCTATCGGGCATAGTCAACAAACTGTCCTACAGCCTAGGCCAACTGCATTACCAAAACGATGGCTATCGGGCCAATAACGACATCAAGCATGACCTTTATAACGCCTTTGTGCAGTATGAATTTTCGCCTAAGTTTAATATGCAGGCGGAATATCGGCGCAGGGATAGCTTGAATGGGGATTTGCAACAGATAGGCGATATGTCAGCGTTTAATCCTAATTATCGACGAAGTATAGGGCAAGACACTTATCGGTTAGGCTCAACGTTTTCACCTACCCAGCATTCCAAGTGGTTGACTTCGTTTATTTATGCGAATAGGGATGAGTTTGTGCAGAATTTTTCTTACCTAAGCAGTTCAGCACAAAATAGGGGTTATCAGCTAGAATCCGCTTATTTATTTCAGCATGAACGATTTAACCTAATCATAGGGGGCGGCAGATATTTCTATGATATTCAAACTCAATTAAATTCAAGTAACCTTTTTATTTGTCTGACCTTGAGCTGTCAATTATTGAATAATAACGATACCCAAAATTTTGGTTATGCCTATTCAAACATCAGATTACTGGACAATCTAACTGCAACAACCGGCCTAAGTTACGATAACTATAGTGATACTCAAGTAAACAACTTATCAATTGAACGGGCAAACCCTAAATTCGGTTTACTTTGGCAATTCAACAAAGAGCTATTATTCAGGTTAGCGGTTTTTGATACCTTAAAGTCCCCCATTATCGTTAACCAACAATTGCAACCCATGCAAATTGCGGGCTTTAACCAGTTTTTTGACGATGCCAACGGAGTTAAAGCAACCCAGTATGCTATCGGCATGGATTATCATCCAGCCCAAAATTGGTATACGGGCATAGAGCTGTATACCCGTGATATAACTTTTCCATATATTCAAGCAAACACATTTTTATCCGAACCACGCACAGAAAACCTATACCGTTTTTATATCAACTGGATCATCCATGAAAATTGGATTATGAATTCAGGATTCCGTTATGAAGATTTTCACGCTACGGGGGTTGCTTCTCCTAAAGCCGTTGCCACCGCTTACCTACCCACCAGTGTGCGCTTTTTCCATGCCATTGGTTTATTTGCCGAACTACGCGGCACTTATGTCAACCAACGGGTAAACACACTTCAACTTGGTGAGCAAAGCTTTAGCACCGATTTCTATCTGGTTGATGCCGCTGTCGGCTATCGCTTACCCAAGCAATACGGCATATTCAGCCTAGAAGCCAATAACCTGCTGGATAACCGCTTCAAATTCAGAGACCGCGCCTTTCAAACCAATGAAATTCGCACGTCTGACATAACCCCCGAGCAAACCTTTATGGCTCGATTTACCTTTAACTTTTGATGTTTACATCCTAGGAACTACTGCTATGTCAATAAAATCACATATATTAACCAAAGCCGCAGAGAAAGAACTAGCTCAAGAAATCGGTGGGCAACTTCCTTCCATTGCTATTGCGACCCTAGAAGATGGAACCCCTAAATTTTTCGCTCCATCCGATAAAAAACAGCAGGATATGGGAGATATTCCAGAAAGCGAAAGGATAAATCAGCAAGTCATCACAACCTTTTCATATACACCTAAACCCGTAGCAACTGGCGCGACCACTCCCGCAGCCAGCGTAAAGCCATTAACTTGTATTATATTAAACGGCGTAACTTACTGCTGGTAATATAAATGTTAAATAATTGTAAATATCAACTCGTAAGACGCATACCGTAACCCGTAATCGGGGTGGGCAAATCCGCCTTGTCCACCCCGTCAATCCCCCCGCAAACCTGGAGAATGAACATGTTAACCCATCGTTATTTAGCCCGTAGGTTGGGGTGAGCTTGCGAACCCCAACATTTTAACACACGACCCTATAACTTGTTTTGTTGGGGTTCGTACCTCACCTCAACCTACACGTAAGTATTCGAGGCAACACGTGTTAAGTTACCCTAAATCCCCGTTTCTATCAAACCATTACACAGCGTAAACCCAGCCCGCTAAAGATGCTAGAATGTCCGTACGTTTACCAGCTGGCAATCCCACCCTCATGTTCAGACTCAGCCATTATATGCGGGAGCTTATCGCCCCGACACTGTTAAAACCCACCCGTAAACCGGCGGTCCCGGTGGTGATTTGGAATTTGATCCGCCGTTGTAACCTGACGTGCAAGCATTGCTACACCACGTCGGCGGACATTGATTTTCCGGGGGAGTTGACCACGCCAGAGATTTATACGGTGATGGATGACCTTAAGGCGTTTAAGGTGCCGGTGCTGATTTTGTCGGGTGGGGAGCCGCTGTTGCATCCTGATATTTTTGCCATTTCCCGCCGGGCTAAAAATATGGGTTTTTATGTCGCCTTGTCCAGCAACGGCACGAAAATATCTAAGGATAATATTGATGAGATTGCCGCGATTGATTATCAATACATTGGGGTCAGTTTGGATGGCATTAAGGGTACGCATGATGCGTTCAGGCGGGTGCAAGGGTCGTTTGACGAGGCTTTGCGCGGGGTGCGCTTATGTTTGGACAAGGGCATTAAGGTGGGCATCCGTTTTACCTTGACTCAGGACAATTACCACGATTTTCCGGCCATGTTAGCCTTGATGGACGAGCATGACATCGATAAGTTTTATCTTTCGCATTTGAATTACGGTGGGCGCGGCAACCGTAACCGTAAGGATGATGCCCATATTGACCGTACCCGCACGGCGATGGACTTGATGTTTGAGACCTGTTATGAGTGGTTAAGCGCCGGTAAGGAGCGCGAATTTGTCACGGGCAATAACGATGCCGATGCCGTGTATTTTTTGCATTGGGTGCGTCGGCACTTCCCTGAGCAAGCCGCGCCTATCCAAGCCAAGCTAGAACAATGGGGCGGCAATGCCTCAGGGGTTAATGTTGCCAATATTGATAATTTGGGCAATGTGCACCCTGATACTTTTTGGTGGCATTATGATCTGGGCAATGTCAAAAAACGCCCGTTTTCGGAAATTTGGACGGATGTGTCCGACCCCATCATGGCGGGTCTTAAGCAAGCACCTAGGCCGTTACAAGGGCGTTGTGGAGTGTGCCACTATCAGGCGATCTGCAACGGCAACACGCGGGTCAGGGCAATGCAGATGTCCGGCAATGTCTGGGCGGAAGACCCCGGCTGTTATTTGACTGATGAGGAAATCAGCCCCGCAGCTTGTTAAAATACCGTAAGATCACGCCGCTAATGACCAGCGGCACCACCAGCGCGGTCGGCTCCCATAAGCCCATGGTCAACAAGACCAGTTGGTTGCCGAACAAGACGGCGATATAAATGAAGGCGGCCCAACGCCGCAAAAACCACAAGCCAACAATGCAGGCCACGCTAATCAAGGCCGCCGCGCTGAAATACAGCGGATAAAACGCCCCTAGTTGTTTGACCAAGGGCGAGAGCAAAAACAGCATGATTTGGCTGGCGTTAATCAGGCCGATCACGCAAATGGCGGTGATGGCTAGGGGTTTGGCGGGGTTAAAACGGGATTCGCTCACGGCTATTGCTCCAAGTGTTGGTTTTTTAGCAGGATTCTTGCTGAAAAAAGCCTTGCTGGCAAGCGGAGAAAACGCGGCGGCCTAAAAACGGTATCCTTTCGGGATGACGGTAATCCCGGATTCCGAGAGGGTGAAGCGTGCGGCATCGGCGGCCCTATCAAAACCAATCCGCTCCCCGGGTGGGATATGCACGTTCTTATCAACAATACAGCGGTTTAAATGCGAGCCGGCCCCAACGCGTACGCCGTGGAACAAAATCGAATGTTCAACCACGGCATGTTCATCCACTTGGGCTTGCGGGAACAAAATCGAATGCTTGACGTTGCCGCCACAGATAACGGCCCCGCTACTGATTAAGGAGTTAATAAGCAGCCCTTCATGGCCGGACGCGCCGCGCACCATCCGGGCGGGTGGGTTTTGCTCGTGGTAGGTGCGGATGGGCCAGTCAGGCTGGTACAGGTTCATTGGTGGCACCGGGGCTATCAGGTCCATGTTGGCCGCATAGTAGGAATCAATCGTGCCGACATCACGCCAATACTGATCCGGTGTGACCCGCCCCGCTTCTCCGCCGAACCGATAAGCACAGACTTTATGCGTCTTAATCAGTTGTGGGATAATGTCCTTGCCAAAGTCATGGCTGGATGAGGCGGTGTCGTGGTCGTCCCGCAGAGCGTGGCACAGCAAATCCCGGTCGAAAACGTAAATGCCCATTGACACTAACGCGCTGTGCGGGTTGCCTGGCATCGGCTCTGGATTTTGGGGCTTTTCGTGGAATTCGCTGATGCGCTGGCTGGCATCCACTGACATGACCCCAAACGCACTGGCGCTTGCCAGCGGCACTTGCATACAGGCAATCGTCAGCTCGGCTTTCTGGTCGCGGTGGAATTGCAGCATGGCGGCATAATCCATCCGATAGATGTGGTCGCCCGACAAAATCAGCACATAATGGGGGTCGCAGCGTTCGATAAGGTAGGCGTTCTGGAAGATCGCATCCGCCGTACCGGCATACCAAGATTCTCCCGTCCGCATTTGCGGCGGCACTAGCATGATATATTCCGAAATTTCCGGGTTGAAGATGGCCCAGCCATCCAGCAGATGCTTTTGCAAGGATTGGGATTTGTATTGGGTCAGCACCAATATGCGCCGCAATTTGGAATGCAGGCAGTTGGTCAGCGTGAAGTCGATGATCCGGTACTTGCCGCCAAAAGGTACGGCGGGCTTGGCGCGGTCGGCGGTCAGTGGATGCAGCCTTGTACCTATGCCTCCGGCCATGATGATGGACAAGGTTTTATCGAACATAAGACACCTCGGTAGTGAGCCAGTAGTGTGGGTTAAAACATCAGGGATATCCGAATTTGCAATGACTGAAACCTAATAGCGCTGATACGCCATCAGTTGTCTTGATAATTGGTTAGAAAGGCAACACGCTAACCATTAAGTAATTGTTTTTTGTGCCTTTGAATATCTTATCACTGTTGTGGGGGCGAAACCAGAAGCTGTGGCTGTAAAACAGCATTGGGTAGGCGGCTGTTTGGCAGGATAGCCCCGCCGCCTGTTTGCCATCATTACATTAATAAATATATTTCTGATTTCAATGATATAAAATACGCGCCATCATTCCCGCACCGACCTGCGGGAACGGGATATGAACAGCCAGTATGATGTTTGGCCCTTAATCCGCTTCACCTATAACCACCTTAAGCCCATGAGCGTTGCCCATTTCCCGCTGCTTAGCCTCATCATCCTTGTCCCTTTGCTGGGGGCGGTGCTGGTCGCTTGCTGTGCCAATATCAGCTTGGCGAAGACGGTGGCCTTAAGCACGGCGGGGCTGGTGCTGCTTGCCAGTTTGTGGTTAGTCCACGGCTTTAACCCTAGTGATGGCGGTTTGCAGTTTGTCGAACAACACGCATGGATACCCAGCCTGCATATCGAATACCTGCTGGGGGTCGATGGCATTTCGCTGTTGTTCTTGCCGCTGACGGCGTTGTTGACGCTATTGGCTATCGCCGCCTCGTGGAATTCGCCCGCGCATAGCCGTTTGTACTTTGTCCTGTTGCTGGTGCTGGAAGCCGCCACGTTGGGGGTGTTTTCCGCCTTGGATTTGGTGCTGTTCTTTGTGTTCTGGCAACTCACCTTACCGCCTTTGTTTTTCCTCATCGGTTTATGGGGCGTGGGGCCGTTGCGCCGCACAGCCGCCAGCAAATATTTGCTGGTCAGTTTGTGCGGGGGTTTGCCTTTGTTGTTGGCGTTTATCATCTTGGCGGTCAACCACGCCAGCCAACTTAACAGCACGTTGTTAACGGATTTGTCGTTTAGCTTCACGGTATTGCTGGAAACGCAGTTGCCTGATAATTTGCAAACCATCGTCTTTGTGCTGTTGTTAATCGGCTTTGCCGCCAAAGCTCCACTGGTGCCGTTCCATACCTGGTTGCCGCAAGTGGCGATGGACAGCCCCGCACCAATCACCGCCTTATTGATTAGCCTTAAGTTGGGGCTGTATGGGCTACTGCGTTTCGCGATGGCCCTGACCCCTGCGGCGGCGGTGGAATACGACTGGGTGCTGGGTATCATCGGGGCGATTACCTTAATTTACGGGGCGTTGCTGTCTTTGCAACAAAGCAATCTGCGGCGGTTGCTGGCGTTTGCCAGTATCAGCCATGTCGGCTTGGTGCTGATCGGTATCGCCGCCTTAAACATGCAGGGCATCCAAGGGGCATTGTTGCACTTGCTTAATTTTACCTTGGTGGCGGGAGTGCTGATGCTGATGGCGGGGTTTCTCCAACAACGCTTGGGCAGCACCGATTTGCCGCAGCTCGGCGGCCTTGCCGACACCCTGCCCAAGCTGACCGGATTTTATTTCCTGTTTATGCTGGCGAGTCTGGGTATGCCGGGTGGTAGCGTCTTCCCCGCCGACTTGTTGCTGGTCTTAGGGGCTTTACAGGCGCATCCTAGCCTAGGCATCACGGCACTGGCGGGGGCGGTGTTAAGCGCCGCCTGTTTGCTGGGCTTCTCACGGCGGGCGTTTTTGGGTACGGCTGTGGAAACACGCTTTTACCATCAAGATTTGCGCCCGCGTGAGTTAGGGGTGTTGGCGGCGGCCTTGCTATTGGTGCTGTGGGGCGGACTATTCCCTAATAGCTTGCTGGGGATCAACCAAACCGCCGCCGAAGCTTGGCTGACCCGTTTACTGGATCAGCCCGGGATGGAAGGTGATGAATTGGCGGATCATACGCCTGGCGGTGTGGCTGGCGTTTGAAAAACGGTTTATTCGCCCTAAAAAGCCAATATCAGCGACAATAGTCTCTTTTTTTAGCCCCTCGGAAGTCTTCCATGTTTTTGCCTCTAACCCGCCGCTGGTGGGAGCTGTCTATCTTATTGCTGTTAATGTGCCTGACCACGCCGATTTTTTGGCTGACCGACTTGGACCAACAGGCGGCGGCGTTGTTTTATCAGGGCGGGTCGGGGCCTACGGCTTGGGGATTTGGCGAATGGTGGTTGTGGCGGGCTTTGTTTGCTTACGCGCCTAAGTTGCTGGTCGCCGCCGCCGTGGGCGCGTTGCTGGTCGCATTAGGGGGCACGGTATGGCCACGCTGGCAAGCGTGGCGCAGACCCGCCCTGTATATTTTGCTGGTCATTGCCATAGGGCCGGGTTTGGTGGTCAACTTGGGTTTTAAAGACCATTGGGGGCGGCCTAGGCCCTTGCATATCAGCGAATTTGGCGGCCATAACGACTATGTCCCGCCCCTGCAAATAGCCGACACCCCGCATAAATCCTTCCCTTGTGGGCATTGCTCGATTGGTTATGCCCTGTTTGCCCTATACTTTCTTTCCCGCAAACGCAAAGGCTTTTATTTTGCCCTGACGCTAGTGGCGGCAATGCTGATGGCCTTGTCACGGATGGCGGCGGGCGGGCATTTTGTTTCGGATATTTTATGGTCGGGGTATCTGGTGTTTTTGGTCGCTTGGTTGTTATATTATGGCTGGTATGTGCGGGGGGAGGGGAAGCAGCTCTGATTTCGTAAGATAAATTATTGTAATATCCTATTTTTCCAACCCAATATAGCCATTCTCCATTTCCCCCCTTACCTGCTGCCCCGATATTCACGCGGCGAGCAGCCGAATTGCTGTTTAAAGGCGCGGCTAAAATGTGCAGCATCATTAAACCCCCAACGGAAGGCAATGTCGGACAGTTGTTGGCCTGCATACAGCGGGTTGAGCAGATTTTTTCGGCAATTCTCTAGCCTGCGTTTCCAGACATAACGCATCAGCGAAGTGCCTTCACTGGCAAACAAACTATTGATATAACGGGCCGAGAGGCCGGAGCAACGGCTAATAGCCGCCGTGTCGAGCGTATTGTCTTGAAGGTG